>JBEKTV010000012.1:0-10252 GCA_049515675.1 Gammaproteobacteria bacterium
TTGCATATACAGAGTTATTTGCAATCATTAAGTGCGATTGATACTATGAAGCCTGTTAAATTGACAGCCACCAGCGTGGTCTTGCAACTTAAATTATCCGGTTCGGTCGAGCAACTGCAACAACAAATCGCCGCAGGGCAAATATTGCAGTTATCTCCGAATAGTAATGAGCAAACTTTGCATTATCAATATTTGTAACTCCCCCGCATAGGGATAGGAATTTTTATGCAATTAGCATTACCTCTTGGCCTTCGCGATGATGCAACATTTAATAATTTTTATGAAGGCGTTAACACCCATTGCGTGAATGCGGTAAAAATGGCCTGCCTTGGCAAAGATCATCCTTTTATTTATTTATGGGGTCAAAGTGGTGCAGGCCGTAGTCATTTATTACAGGCCGCTTGTCATTTAGCGACGCAAAATAATCGTAGCTGTGTTTATTTACCCTTAAGAACGCCCGGATTATCGGTATCTATTTTCCATGATTTAGAACATGTGAATTTAGTCTGTATTGATGATGTAGAAGCCATAGCCAAAAACAAATCCTGGGAGGAAGGTTTATTTCATTTATATAATCGCATTCGTGATAATGGTCAGACTTTATTAATTGCAGGCGCTCATCCTCCTCAACGTTTAGGATTGGAGCTACCTGACTTGGTTTCGCGTCTTGCATGGGGCGTAGTGTTTCAATTGCATTTATTGTCAGATGAAGATAAATTTGCGGCGCTAGCGCTGCGGTCTAAATTACGGGGCTTAGTATTAACTGAAGATGTAGGACAATTTTTATTACGTCGTTGTCCGCGTGACATGACACAATTATTTTCTATACTGGATACTTTGGATAAGGCGTCGCTACAAGCGCAGCGGAAATTAACGATTCCATTTGTGAAATCTGTATTGGGGGTTTAATACCGAGGATCGGAATCGAACCGACACTCCCGAAGGAACCGGATTTTGAATCCGGCGCGTCTACCAGTTCCGCCACCTCGGCAAGGAAAAAATTATACCATGAGATGGATTAAATGTATAATGGGCAATTTCTAGAAAATGACTAAGGATATGACAGTGACAGTATATTTTATTACCGGTACAACTGGTTTTTTAGGCGGGGAAATTCTGCGTACAGTTTTGGCGCAAGACTCAAATGCACAATGTTATTGTTTAGTGCGGGATGCTTCACAGAAAAAACTGGTTGTGGATTCTGACCGGGTATTTCCTGTTGTAGGTGATATCACGCTTAATCACTTTGGTTTGAATGACGATGAATACCAAGCCTTAGCTAAAAAAATAACCCACATCATTCATTCCGCAGCAGTAGTACAATTTGAAAAACCTAAGGCATTTTTAGAATCAGTCAACGTGCAAGGTGCACGCAATGTCATCGAGTTTGCTAAAGCTTGCCAGCAACACAATCCTGACTTTAAAGTATTAGGTCACATCAGCACCGCTTATGTGGCAGGACAACGTCTAGGCAAAGTAAAGGAGCAAGATTTTTCCGCTGCTCATGGCTTTAAAAATAATTATGAAGCCAGCAAATTTGCCTCAGAACAGCTAATGCATGAGGCGAAGAAAAATTTACCCGTCATCATTTTTAGACCCTCTATTATTTTGGGACACAGTGAAACCGGTTATAGCCTAAAAAGTAATGTACTGTTTCCAACCGTACAAATTATAAAAAAAACTCCATTTAGCATTTTGCCATTAGCTTCAAATAAAAATGCTTTACTTGATTTAGTGCCAGTGGATTATGTGGCCAAAGGTGTTTATTTTTTAATGAGAACACCTTCGGCAATTGGACAAACATTCCATCTCACGAGTGGCATAGGCAATGAAGTATCAATGAAAAAAATGTCGCAGATATATTCACAGATGTATGGTATACGTTTCTTTTTTATCCCTTCTTTTTTATGGCATTTAATACGCCCCATCTTATCTCTGAGTAAAAAAGGCCAATATTTTGCTAAAGGCATAGGTCCATTTTGGGTATACTGTATTGCAAACCCACAATACTGTAATGAGGAAACCCAAAAATTTTTGGACTTACATGCAATTAATTGTAATCCCATGGAAGATGTGTTGAAAAAAACGTTATTATTTATGCAAAAATAAGGAGGAATCGTGTCAGACTTGTTTAGTTCAGTGGTTGAAATTATTAATAAAATTTCTGGTGTCGACAAAAGCACTATTAGTATAGATTCAAATTTGATAACAGATTTGAAAATAGACAGCTTGGATTTTTTAGATATCACATATGAAATCGATAAAAAATATGGCATTAATATTCCTGTTGAAGAATGGGTTGAAGAAGCAGGTAGTGAAACTGAAAATGCTCAAAAAATGTTTACCATGCGCCATTTTTTAGAACGTGTGCAAAAATTAATAGATGAGAAAAGATAATGAACTTTTTAGAGTTTAATATGATTGACCGTGTAATCACTTTAGATAAAGATCAAAAATCTATTGTGTGTTCAACACAGGTGCCAGAGCAGTCATTTATTTTTGATGCGCATTTTCCAGGTTTCCCCGTTTTGCCGGGTGTTTTTATGATTGAAACCATTGCCCAAGCTGCAGGTTGGTTATCATTGTCTTTAACTGAATTTAAAAAAATGGCTTTTTTATTTGGGGTAGAAGATACAAGATTTCGAGATTTTGTGCCACCCAATAGCCTACTTGAGGTGCGCGTTAAAATTGTCCAACAAGGATCAGGCTATGCTGTTGCTGAGGGCGAAATTATTCATCAAAATAAAATCATTGCAAATGCCGAGGTACGTCTACGTTTAGCACCCGTACCTAATAATGATATAAAATCTCTGTTAAAAAATCGCGCGGAGTCAATGGGCATTGATACTAAGGTGAATGATGCACTCCCTGCATAAAGTTTGTATTACCGGTTATGGTTTATTATCCACATTGCCAGAAGACATGGATATGTTATGGCAAAGCCTCAATCAATTAAGCGATAAGCCTGCAACTAAGGCCTCTCATCCTCTGTGTAATTATGATGTGGAGCAACAAATACTTAAGCCAAGTGATAGACGCTTGATGGGTAAAACGATGCAAAGTGCAGTTTATACCGCAGGTGTTGCCTTAGATCGCGCAGAATTAAAAAATAAACCAGCATTATTACAAGATACACAAATCATTGTAGCGTTGCGTGGCGGAGAACGTGATGAAGCAGCTGACCAAGCTATTATTGCTGCATGTGATGCAGTAAATGAATATGAAGAAACATTGAATAAAGCCTTAATGGAAGAATTGCGTCCAACTTTATTTTTAAGCCAATTACCGAATTTATTAGCCGCAAATATTGCATTACTCTATGGTCTTACGGGTTCTAGTGTAACATTAATGGGCGGTGAAATAGGTGGCGCACAAGCAATACAATTGGCTTTTTCCCGCATTCAATCAGGACAGGCGGAACGAGTTTTGGTCGGCGGTGTCAGTAATAATGAATCAAATGAAATTCGAGCAATATATGCTTGCCAACCAACAAGTGATGATTTTTGTTTAGGCAGTGCTAGTGGATTTTTAATATTAGAATCAGAGCAGTCGGCTAATACACGCCAAGCGCCTATTTTTGCAAAATTATCACAATGTAAAATCAGCAGTCGAATAGAAAAAGATTTACCTAAAATCACAAATATATTAGCGATGAGCAATAAATCTAAAACTTTGCTGAGTGATAATGCCGATGTTATTTGCGATGCAAACGGTAGACTTGGCACAATTTTAGAAGCCGCAATGCCGGTTGGTATTATTTTAGCATTACAATATTTAAAACATAAAGAATTACAACAGCTCTTTGTACATTGCGCGGGTGCAACCCATGGCCATGCTTTTGCTTGTGTGGAGGTTGCATGAAATTACCAGCACATGCTTTAGCGATTACCGGTATGGGGCTTCATACCAGTTTGGGATGTGGGCTTGATGAAAATTGGCACAAATTGATTAATGGACATTCAGGTGTGCGCGAGATAATGCGTTTTTCTACAGCGCATTTGCCCACAAAAATTGCTGCTACAGTGGATTTAAATTTAAACGGTATTTCACGTGTTAGCACTTTAGCCGAAAATGTAGTCCAACAAATTTTATGTATGAGCCCAATTTCTAAAAATCTTTGTGCAGAAAGTCAAATAGTGATTGCAACTACGCCGGCAATGGAAATGTTATGGCAAGACCGTTTTACTTTGTCGCAACACAAGAATTGTGAAGATCCTGAATCAATATATAGCTATATCACATGCGGTCATCCTTTCTATTTTTTACAAGAACGATATGGTTTTTCTAAAATGCCTTATTTTGTAAATACTGCTTGTGCTTCTGGTGCACATGCCATTCAATTAGCGGCAGAACAAATTCATATGGGACATACCAAAATTGCGATGGCTATTGGTCTAGATGCCTGTGTTGAGGCAGAAACGATTGCACGATTTTCATTACTCTCTACACTTTCTACAGCCAATGATAATCCCGCGGCAGCCTCTAAACCTTTTTCATTAAATCGAGATGGTTTTGTTTTGGGAGAAGGTGCGGGTGCACTGATGTTAGAAGATGTTGAATATGCAAAAGCAAGAGGCGCAAATATTTTGGCTTATTTAATTGGTTATGCTGATGTCACAGATAATTTTCATAGAACACGCAGTAACCCAAGTGGTGAGAAAATTATTGCATGTATGCAAAAAGCATTAGATGATGCACAGATCACAACAACACAAGTAGATTATATTAATGCACACGGAACGAGCACGCCCGAAAATGATAAAATGGAAGGTAAATCAATACAATTATTATTTGGTGATCATTGCCAAAAACTATTAATCAGTTCAAATAAATCCATGATAGGACATACTCTAAGTGCTGCAGGTACGATAGAAGCTGTATTTTCCATATTAACTTTACAACATCAACTGGTTCCTCCTACAATTAATTATACGCAACCGGATCCTGACATTCTGCTAAATGTTGTACCTAATAAAGCCATTTCAACTCCTGTAAATATTGTTTTGTCTAATTCATTTGGTTTTGGCGGTCAAAATGTAAGTTTGATTTTTGCAAAGGACGAAATATCATGGAAACAATAAGTGAATTTACCAGCGGTGGTTTAAATGCCAAGGCGATGCGCATTGCTAATTTCACAGTTTATCTCATCTCTTTGTTTTCGATTGCAGCAGCGATTTACTGGTGGAAGGACACACAAACAATACATTTTGTTTTATTCGCCATCATGTTTTGCTTAACTGGTTTTGGTATGACGATTGGTTATCATCGTTATTTTACGCATCGTAGTTTTAAATGTAAGCTTTGGTTTGCAAAATTGCTATTGATTCTAGGTTCGATGAGCTTGTCAGGATCCTTATTGCAATGGTTTAGAACGCATCGCGCACATCATCATTTTACGGATGTAGAGGGTGATCCGCATTCACCCGTAGTCGGTCCTTTTAAAAATCCTGTGCTTAAATTTTTACATGCGCATTTTGTTTGGCTTTTAATCGATAGTAAACCCAATAGAAAATTAGATGATGCTGATCAAGTTTTATTAGCGATGGTCAATCGTTCTCGAATTGCTTGGCCTGGAATGATGCATTTGTTTGTAGTGGTGATGGGTATGTTAATCCCAGGTGTGATTGCAGGCTTGTGGACTCATACGTTAAGCGGTGCATTATTGGGCGTCTTATGGGGCGGATTATTACGTGCGCTTGCATTTAGACACATGTTATTTGGATTAAATTCTTTTTGTCATCGATTTGGGGAAAGAACCTATGTGACTAAAGACAACAGCCATGATAATTGGTTTTTTGGTATTTTTACTTTAGGTGAGGGTTGGCATAACAGTCACCATAAATTTCCCTATTCAGCACGGCATGGCCTCAAATGGTGGCAATTTGATCTTTCATATTATGTCATTTATTTATTAGAAAAATGCGGTATTATATGGGATGCAAAATTGCCTCAAAATAAATCTTAGGGAATTTTATAATGAATATGAAACAATTTTCTAATCCAATTTATTTTATTACTGGCACAACTGGCTTTTTAGGCGGAGAAATTCTGCGTACCATTTTAGCGCAAAACCCGAATGCCCAGTGTTATTGTCTGGTACGTGATGCTTCTTTTGGCAAGTTTACTTTCAATTCTGATAATGTATTCCCCATCAAAGGCGATATTGCACATCAAGAGTTGGGTTTAAGCACGCAGGAATATCAGGCCTTAGCTAAAAAAATAACCCATATTATTCATAGTGCCGCAGCAGTGCAGCTTGAAAAATCTTCAGCATTTTTAGAACCTATAACTGTGCAATGTACAAAAAATATGATCGCCTTCGCAAAGGCTTGCCAACAACACAATTCTGAATTTAAAGTATATGGGCATGTAAGTACGGCCTATGTGGCAGGAAAGCATACGGGTATTGTGACTGAAGATGATTTTTCTGACGCGCATGGTTTTCAAAATAATTATGAAGCAACAAAGTTTGCAGCAGAAAAGCTAGTGCATGAGGTAAAGTCTAGTTTACCCGTTATTATTTTTAGACCTTCTATTATTTTAGGGCATACTCAAGATGGCAAGATTTTGCCTAATAATATGCTTTTGTCTGCAATAAAATGCATAAAAAAAATTCCATTAAGAATTTTTTTACTACCCGCGAATGGAAATTGTTTACTGGATTTAGTTCCAGTTGATTATGTTGCAGAAAGCATTTACATTTTAATGAAAACACCAGCGGCAATTGGCCGCGCATTTCATTTAACCTGTGGGAAAGGAAATGAATTGACGATAAAACAAATGGTCAGAATATTCGCGCAAGTTTATAGAAAGCAGATACTTATTGTTCCTGCTAGCATTTGGTTGATAACCATACCATTATTATCATGTACTAAAAGAGGAAGGGATGCGTTAGCGACTATAATTCCATTAAGGTTATATACAATTTCAAATCCACAATATTGTAATCAAGCCACACAACAATTATTGGATCAACAGAAGATCAGTTTAAATTTTATAGAAGATGTGCTTAAAAAGACTTTGTTATTTTTGAGTGCCTGAACTTGAGGAGATATAGTCATGGACTCTATTGACGAATTAGGTGGGATGAATTCAATTGGTATGCAAAGACATAATTATATGATCTTGTTTACTTTATTCTTGAGTATTCCAGCAGGTATTTATTGGTGGCCAGAGGCGCAGCCCATACATTTTTTTCTTTTTATATTTTTATATGTTTTATCTGCTTTAGGTGTGACTATCGGCTATCATCGTTACTTTACGCACCATAGCTTTGAATGTAAACCATGGCTTGCATATTCTTTTCTGATTCTAGGGTCTGTGTCAGCTACAGGTCCTTTATTGCAATGGGTTAGGACACATTTATGTCATCATCATTTTGCTGATCAACCTACTGATCCGCATTCGCCAGTACAGTCTAACTTTTGGCATGCGCATATTGGGTGGTATTTGACAGATTCTAAGCCCAATAAAGATATCGAGTTACAAGATCAAAAATTATTAGACAGGGTGGGCAATAGTCGGATTGCGCAGCTCGGTTTGCCCTATTACAGTATTCTCCTAATGGGCATATTGATACCAGGTATTATTGCAGGTCTATGGACACAGAGTTTAATGGGCGCATGGTTGGGTGTGTTATGGGGTGGCTTATTACGAATTTTTTTTGGTTTTAACATGGAGTCTTCTATCGATTCACTTTGTCACTTGTTTGGAAAAAGAACCTATGACACCAAAGATAACAGCCGAGATAATTGGCTTTTTGGTATTTTAGCTTTAGGCGAAGGCTGGCATAATAGCCACCATAAATTCCCTTACTCTTCACGGCATGGTTTAAAATGGTGGCAAATTGATATTTCTTATTATGTGATTTATCTATTAGAAAAATGCGGTATTGTTTGGGATGTAAAATTACCCGCGAATAATTTATCCCATAGTGGCATAAATAATGAATAGTTGGTGTGAAAATATTTGTGATGATCGGCATGAAAATCGGGGGAGTAACAGTATTCTACCCAAAGAAACTAATACGATAATGATGATGAGTTCTGAAGTATTCATACTGATATCTTAACATATGGTATGATATTGCGCTATGTACACAAAAGACTTTGATTACCAACTACCCCCTAAGTTGATTGCTGCTTATCCCTTAAAAGCGCGCAGTCAAAGCCGTTTGTTGTGTTTAAATCGCAACACCGGTGAAATCAATCATGCCCATTTTTACCAGTTATTAGATTTATTACAGCCTAATGATTGTTTAATTTTAAATAATACTAAAGTGATTCCGGCGCGTTTATTTGGCCAAAAAGAAACCGGTGGGCAGGTGGAAATTTTAATTGAGCGCTTGAAATCAATGCATGAAGCACTAGTTCACATTCGTGCGAGTAAAAGTCCCAAAGCAGGCAGTGAAATATTATTAGAACAGAATATTCGTCTGCGTGTAGATGAAAAACTAGATGATTTATATCATGTGACTTTATTATCACCGCAACCCTTTTTAGAAATATTAGATCAAATCGGTCATATGCCGCTGCCGCCTTATATCGAACGAGCAGATGAAGCCTTAGATAAAGAACAATATCAAACAGTTTATGGTCATGTTCCTGGCGCAATCGCAGCGCCTACTGCGGGATTACATTTTGATGAAGATTTATTAACAAAAATCAAAGCCAAGGGCGTGAAAATAAATGAGGTGACTTTGCATGTCGGTGCAGGTACTTTTCAGCCCGTGCGTGTTGAAAATATTCATGAGCATCATATGCACAGTGAATGGTTAGAAGTATCAAAAGACGTGTGTGATTTAATTCAAAATACAAAACGTTTAGGTGGACGGGTAGTCGCGGTAGGCACTACTGTCGTGCGCAGCCTTGAAACCGCCGCATTTGATGGTGAGTTAAAACCGTTTTCAGGGCAAACTAAATTATTTATTTTCCCAGGGTTTAAATTTAACGTTGTCGATGCGATGATTACTAATTTTCATTTACCCCGCTCGACTTTATTAATGCTGGTATCCGCATTTGCAGGGCGCGAACATATTCTTGCGGCTTATCAAGAAGCCATAGATAAACGCTATCGATTTTTCAGTTATGGCGATGCGATGTGGATAGCTTAAAATTTTTTTTGCATAAAATGCGCATCCAAATCACGCAATGAAAAAAAATGCTGCGTAAAATTGACAGACTATAAGCGCTCGGATATATTATGTTCTTGCCTTTAGCCACAAGTACATAAAAATTCATTCGGGAAGTAATCAGTTTTATGAAAATAGCAGCTGTTGCAGCACAGTTTCCCTCGCGTATTCTTGATAATGATGAAATGTTAACCATTATTCGTGATGCGAGTAAAACTACCTTTCAGGGAAATTTGGATAGATTTCTTAAGAAAATACGTCTTTTGTTGGAGTATACGGGAGCACAATCACGCTGTTTGTTAGGCCCTAATGAAACACCATTACAGCTGATAGAACAAGCATTTCATGATGCACTAGCGCAAGCGCAATGGCAAAAAGAAGAGATTGATTTGGTGATTTATGTGGGTGTTGGTCGCGCTGTCATTGAGCCAGGTAATAGTTATTTATTAGCTCAAGCCTTAGGGTTAACCAAGGCACATTGCTTTGATATACTGGATGCGTGTATGAGTTGGGTACGCGCTATGCACTTGGCGGATCTTTATCTTAAAGCCAATATTTATAAAAAAATCATGATCATCAATGCAGAGTTTAATGTACTTGCAGGTCATGATGCCGGGTTAGGAATGCCTGAGGTGTTCGCATATCATCATGCAGATGAACTGGAATATACTTTACCGGGCGCCACCATTGGTGAGGCGACTACAGTTACTTTGCTGACGAAAGACGATGAGAAGCCATTTGAATTTCATTTTTCATCGGCTCCTGAATTGGCGGATTTATGTACGGTCGCTTGTCGTGGCTATGAATTGTTTACTACCAGTGCACAACAGCGCCGGGTAGGTAAAAGTGGCATCGGGTTTTTTACTTCGTATGGGGTCGACTTACATAAAAAAGGTCTTCCATACTCGTTTGCTATTCTTCAGCAGTTATCTGTGCCCATGAATGAGATCGACATAGTATTCACGCACGCCTCCTCTAGTCGGCTTTGGGAAAATGCCGGTCGAACAGTGGGTATGGCCAACAAGATATATCATATCTTTCCCCAAACCGGCAATCTTGTTTCTGCCTCAGTCCCAGCTGCAATGTTTAAAGCCATCTCAGAAAATAAATTTAAGCGTGGCG
>JBEKTV010000013.1:0-10153 GCA_049515675.1 Gammaproteobacteria bacterium
GCTTTCGCTAATTCAGCTTTATGTTTAGCACGTGCCTTTTTAAGATCAGCTTTAACTTTTTTCAATGCAGCTTTCAATTTCTTTTCAGCAGCACTTACTTTCGCACGAACTGAAGCTTTACGTTTTGCTACTTTAGCAACAACACGTTTCACTGCAGATTTTCTCTTCACAGAACGCTTCGCAGCAGTTCCTTTTTTGGCTTTCGCCGCTTTTTTAATTGCCATCGTTTTTTTCTCCTGAAACATTCAGACAAAAGGAGGATATAAAAATGCTGCATATATCCAGATAACTTCCCTAAGTGATAGCAGATGTTTTATTATTTTGCCAATTTTTTCATTGATTTGATGGATTTTTGATGCAAAATACTCTAAAAAAGTCCCCTAACAACAAAAATCGGGCGCAAGTTTGATGCCAGGTCAGACCAAAACAGGACTTAACAAATGACCAAATACGGTCGATAATAAAGTGTATTCCCATAATAAACCTGAGGCATTATTAAAATGAATGAAATCGGCGATAAAGACCAACAGCAATATGAATTTATAGAACAGTTCAATGCTAAAGAAACTGAAGCGCCTAATGCCGAAGTAGAATTACCTCATAAACTTTTTTTATTACCACTGACAGAGCGCCCCTTTTTTCCACCGCAAACCTTACCTTTAGTATTAGATGATACCCATTGGGTAGGCACACTGAAAAAAATATCGGATGCTAAATCGCGTTACACGGGTTTGATTCTCTCTAAAATAGAATCCGTAAAAGAATTAAAACCTGAAGACATGTACGTCGTGGGTACACTAGTGCGCATTCACCATCCTGTGCATGCTTCTGGCAAGATTCAATTTATTGCTGAAGGCATTAAGCGCTTTAAAATTAAAAAATGGCTGAGCAAGAAAATCCCCTACTCGGTTGAAGTCGAATATCCCGAAGAGGCGCCCGCAAAAGATGAGCTACAAAACAAAGCTTATACCATGGCGATTATCAATATCCTCAAAGAACTCATTCCGCTTAATCCTTTATACAGTGAAGAATTAAAATTCTTCTTAAATCGCTTTATTCCCAATAACGATCCTTCGCATCTCGCCGATTTTGCCGCAAGTTTAACCAGTGCCAGCAAAGAAGAGCTACAAGCCATATTAGAAATTTTTGACGTCAATAAGCGCTTGAAGAAAGTCGTATCCTTGCTTAAAAAAGAAGTTGAGGTGGTTAAACTACAGGCCAAAATCAGTCAAGATGTGGAACGTAAACTGACCGAGCAACAACGGCAGTTTTTCCTCAACGAACAATTAAAAGCGATTCAAAAAGAATTAGGCCTACATAAAGATGACCGCACGGCTGAGCGCGACCGCGTAGAAGAGCGCTTACAAGATTTAGAGTTACCTGAACAAGCTAAAGCCAGAGTCGATGAAGAATTAGATAAACTCAGCGTGCTAGAAACCGGCTCGCCAGAATTTGCTCTCACGCGTAATTATTTAGACATTATGACTACGCTGCCTTGGAATCATTTTTCAAAAGACAAATTAAGCCTAAAACGCGCCCGGGAAATTTTAAATCGCGACCACGAAGGTCTTGAGGATGTGAAAGATAGAATTATTGAATTTATCGCAACTGGCGCACTGCGCGGTAAAATCGAAGGTTCGATTTTATTATTCGTAGGTCCACCCGGTGTAGGTAAAACTTCCATTGGCCGTTCAATTGCTAAAGCCGTCGGTCGTAAATTCTTTCGCTTCTCGGTAGGCGGTATGATAGATGAAGCCGAAATCAAAGGTCATAGACGCACTTATATCGGCGCCATGCCTGGCAAAATTTTACAAGCCCTGCGTGAATGCGGCACATCTAACCCCATTATTATGCTAGATGAAATTGACAAAATTGGCGCCTCTTATCATGGCGACCCCGCTTCGGCATTACTAGAAGTTTTAGACCCTGAGCAAAACAAAGATTTTCTAGATCATTATTTAGATGTGCGCTACGACTTATCAAAAGTATTATTTATTTGCACAGGCAATCAAACCGACACCATTCCGCAACCCTTACTTGACCGTATGGAGCTAATTCATTTATCCGGTTACATCACCGCGGAAAAAGTTGAAATTGCTAAAAAACACCTCTGGCCAAGACAAGTGAAAAAAAGCGGCTTGATGCGCAATCAAATTCGCATTACTGAAGCTGCGATCCGTGGCATTATCGAATCTTATGCCCGTGAAGCCGGCGTACGTAATTTAGAAAAATGCTTAGCACGTATTACTCGCAAAGCTGCGGTAAAAATTGTCAGCGGTAAAGCCCAAAAAGTATCAATAGGCGCAAATGATTTAATCCCCTATTTAGGACAACCGGTATTCCAGCGCGAAAAACCTTTAGTTGGTGTTGGTATTGCGCTAGGACTTGCATGGACGCCACTAGGAGGCGTGACTTTAAATATTGAAACCAGTGCGCGTAAAACTAAACAACCTGGATTTAAACTGACCGGACAATTAGGCGATGTCATGCGTGAGTCTGCAGAAATTGCCTATAGCTATATCTGCAGTCATTTAGAAAAATATGGCGCAAATAAAAATGTGTTTGAAAATACCATAGTCCATATGCATATTCCCGAAGGCGCAATTCCCAAAGATGGCCCAAGTGCCGGGATTACGCTCGCAACCGCGCTACTGTCTTTGGCTAAAAATCAAAAAATCCATCATACCATTGCCATGACGGGTGAACTGACCCTTACTGGCCAAGTATTAGCCGTAGGTGGTATTCGCGAAAAAATCATTGCTGCACGTAGGGTCAATGTGTTTGAAATTATCCTGCCTTTATCTGTTAAAGGTGAATATATCGAATTACCTAGACACGTAAAAGAAGGCTTAAAAGTGCACTTTGTTGAGCATTATGACGAAGTTTATGATATTGTATTTGGATGATTGAAAAAAAACTCCAAGACCTAGGTTTAAGCCTACCAGAACCTGCCGCTCCTGCAGCGCATTATGTGCCTTTTGTCATCGTTAATAACCTTGTATTTATTTCCGGTCAACTGCCTATGCAAAATGGCAGCTTGCAATTTACAGGTCCTGTATGGGCTGACAATAAGGAGACAGGCAAACAAGCCGCACAATTATGCGCACTGAATATTCTCGCGCAATTAAAAGTCGCCTGTCAGGGTGATTGGGATAAAGTGTTAAGCTGTGTGCGCTTAGGTGGATTTGTGAATTGTGAAGCCAGTTTTACTGAACAGCCCCAAATTATTAATGGTGCTTCCGAATTAATGACTCATGTTTTCGGTGATAAAGGTCGTCATGCCCGCACCGCGGTTGGCACACCTTGTTTACCTTTTAATGCCATGGTTGAAATTGATGCCATCTTCAACATCGTTTATTAACGGACCAGTCGGTCCATTAGAATGTTTAATTGAAAATGGTGCAGAACCTGCGCAGCCAATTACTGCTATTTTATGTCATCCCCATCCGCTATTTGGCGGTACTATGAATAACAAAGTCATTACTACCTTAATGCAAACCTGCCGAGATTTAGGCATAGCGACAATTCGTTTTAATTTCCGTGGCATTGGTCAAAGTGCTGGACAATATGATGAGGGCGTGGGCGAATTACAAGATTGTTTAGCCATTGCAAATTGGGTAAAGCAAAATCAGCCCAGTCATCATATTTTACTCGCAGGATTTTCATTTGGCGGTTGTATTGCCATCAAAGCAGCCGTGGAAATCTCGCCTATTGGCTTAATAACGATTGCGCCGCCTGTTTCTAGAATGAATTGCGCTGACGCACCCTTTATCCCCTGCCCTTGGATTATGGTGCAAGGTGAAAAAGATGAAACCGTAGACCCTGAGTCTGTTTATCAATTTGTTGCCAATAGGCAAGAGAAAATAAATCTGCTGCGCCTACCCAATGCCGAACACTTTTTTCATGGCCAGTTGACGGTTTTAAAAGAACAATTAACTAAGGCTATTTTGGATTGTGGTATACTCAAGTCTCCAACTGAAGGACAAATCCCATGATTAAAATTCAACACTTTTTCATATTTTTATTAAGTTGTATGTTTGTATTCAGCGCCCATGCTGCGCTCCCAACTGACACTGTTGCCCCGATTTTAGAAACAGCCATGCCTAGCGTGGTCAATATTGCCACCACACGGATTAATGCTGAACCTATATTAGAAACACAACGCCAACAAAATAGTGTGGTCCCTAGCGAAGCCAAACGTTCTACCAATTTAGCCTCTGGCGTTATTGTCGATAGTGATAAAGGTTATATTTTAACCAACTTCCACGTCGTACAAGGCGCAGAAGAAGTCATGATCACTTTAACCGATGGCCGTAATTTCCCCGCCAAATTAATTGGCGGTGATTCAGAATCTGATGTTGCGGTAGTCCAAATCCAAGCCGAAAAAATCCAAAGCATTACTTTGGGCGATTCTGATACGCTTAAAGTCGGTGATTTTGTGCTAGCCATAGGTAATCCCTTTGGTTTAAATTCTAGCGTCTCCTCAGGCATTATCAGCGCCTTAGGACGCACCGATTTAGGCATTGAAGGTTATGAAGATTTTATTCAAACCGATGCTGCAATTAATATGGGTAATTCTGGCGGCGCTTTGATCAATACTAAAGGCGAGCTGATTGGTATTAATACAGCCATATTATCTTCTGCCGGCGGCAATATGGGCATTGGTTTTGCGATCCCAATTAATATGGCGCGCAATATCATGCAACAACTGATTCAATTTGGCGAAGTCCGCCGCGGTTTATTAGGCGTGGTTGCGCAATCACTCACCCCTGATTTAGCGAGCTCTTTTAATACTTCCAAAACCCATGGCGCGATTATTTCGCAAATTATTGCTGAATCACCCGCTGCAGAATCAGGTCTTAAAATTGGCGATGTAGTACTGACAATTAACGATAAGCCTGTCAACAACGCTTCTGAATTACGTAATCAAATTGGTTTAGCGCCGATTGATTCTACTATTACTTTAGGCATTGAGCGTTTAGGCAAAGCGCAAACCATTAAAATTAAAATGACTGATCCGCGCACCCATACGACAGCGCTCTCACGTATTAACGCACATTTTGCCGGCATGGAAGTTGCACCTATTCACGAGATTCTTGCCGTTCATGGTGAGGTCAATGGTCTAATATTAATTAAAGTGAATTATGGCGGCGCTGCGTGGCGCGCAGGATTACGCACAGGTGATATTATTACTGAAGTCAATCATCAAGATATTGCATCTGTTAAAGATTTAGAAAGCGCGGCCAAAAAACAATCTGATGCTTTATTATTACGGGTATTACGCGGGCCCAATGCAAGTTTTATTATCATACGTTAGGATTCAAATAAAAAATGGAAAAGTTAAAAATTAAAGGCGGCAAACCGCTAATCGGTACCGTGCGTGCAAGTGGCGCCAAAAACGCTGCGCTGCCTATTTTGGCCGCAAGTCTACTTACCGAAGACCCGCTGATTATTCGTAATGTCCCGCATTTAAAAGATGTGACCACCACTATAGAATTATTAGGCCGCATGGGCGGACAAATATTGATTGATAGTAATCTGAATTTAGAAATCAACAATAGCGCTGTCACTGATTATTGTGCCCCTTATGAATTGGTACGCACTATGCGCGCCTCTATTTTGGTATTAGGACCGCTACTTGCCCGTTTTGGTATGGCTGATGTGTCGCTGCCGGGTGGTTGTGCGATTGGTTTACGTCCTGTGAATTTACATATTGCCGCCATGGAAGCATTAGGCGCAGAAATTACTATTGAAAATGGTTTTTTAAAAGCACGTTGTCCTAAAGGTTATTTAACCGGCAATACATTTACTTTTGATGTGGTCAGCGTCACCGGCACGGAAAATTTATTAATGGCTGCGACCTTGGCAAAAGGTACTACGGTGATTAAAAATGCCGCACGTGAACCTGAGGTCACCGATCTTGCCGATTGTTTAAATAAAATGGGCGCAAAAATTTCAGGTGCGGGTACCGCCACCATTGAAATTCAAGGTGTTGACCGATTACATGGGGCAACACATACCACTGTTCCAGATAGAATTGAAACCGGCACTTATTTAGCCGCAGGTATTATTACTTCAGGAAAAGTCTTAGTGAAAAATACCCGTCCAGATTTTCTGGATGCGGTATTGGCAAAATTTAGCGAAATGGGCGCGATTGTGGATACCGGCGCTGATTGGATTAGCGTTGATATGCAAAACAAACGTCCAAAAGCCGTAGATATTATGACCGGCCCACATCCTGAATTTCCAACCGATATGCAAGCGCAATTTGTAGCGATTAATGCAATTGCTTCGGGCCGCAGTATTATCACTGAAAATATTTTCGAGAATCGTTTTATGCACGTGCTGGAAATGCAACGCATGGGCGCGCAAATGGAAATAGATAAAAACCGAGTGATTTGCGATGGCCAAGATAAATTATTAGGCGCACCAGTAATGGCAACCGATTTACGCGCATCTGCAAGTTTAGTGATAGCCGCCCTTGCCGCAGAAGGTGAAACAATTGTTGATAGGATTTATCATATTGACAGAGGTTATGAGCGGATTGAAGAGAAGTTGCAGCAATTGGGTGCGAATATTCAGCGAATTTAAATTAAGCACGCATTGCTGGTGCTGGTGCTGGTAATTGACATACCGCATCAGCAACATTACACAATTTTTTCTGACGCTCAGTTGTAAAATATGGAGTGGATACTGAAAACCAGTTTAACGTCGCCTCTGGCGGAGAGAAAATATTTAATATCGATCTTATCAGCCAATCGAAAATATTTTTATGCTCTAGTAAATATTCATTGGGTTTATTAATTTCTTTAATCATATTGACAGCAATCGACTGCGGTGATTCACACTTCTCAATACCCTGATTGAGGATGTTCAATAGTGCATTAACTTTTTCTAAATACTCAGTGGCCCACACATCATCACCACGTTCCTTGATCTCTCTAGCATATGTAATGCTCTCATCTAGTACAGTGTATATTTTTGTATATGCCTCAGTATTATCATAAGTCTCGCCAAATGGAAAATATACAGGCTGACCGCATTCCATCATCGTTTGATTAAGTAGCACTTCATCTTCAGTGGGTTCAATTGTGATTTTTGCGTCTTTCAGCCGGGGAGATATTTTATTAAATTTGTTTCGAGCATTTCTAATATTTTCATTCGCTTTATACCAATTGTTTGCTTTTTGTTGCAAATCATTCGAAATGGTATTTTCAGCTGCAAATAATACTTCAGCTTGTTCCCAAAAATTAGATTTTTCTCGAGATGATAAGATCGCTTCATTCAACTTCATGAAACATTTAATTTCAAAAGGCAAATGTCTTTTCCTTTTAAGATAGGACTGTAAACCAACTGTTTGATGCTGAATTTGCGTTAACAGGTTTTGAGTATTAAAAGTAGCATCTTGGCTTGCTATCAACATTTGCATTGCATATCGATGAAAAGCAATGTCTTTATTGTATGTATATCCAAAAACTTGTGTGAATCTCACTGAATCATCAGCGCGATCACACTGCGTAAACATTTTCCTCAAATCATCTAATTTAGAATCAATAATTGTTTCATCAATAACGCTGCTTTTAAATGTTGCATTATATGCTGCAATTTCCGCTTTAATATTTTCTTTGAATTTATTAAAAGTCTCGTCATTTATTACACTTTCTCTAAACGCGGGCACTTGGGCCAAGGCAAATTTTAGATTTTTAAATCTAGTTTCAATATGCTGACTAAAGGAATTTTTTAATTCTTTTCTTTTCTCTTCTGTTATATTGCGAAGAGCATGTATACTTATAATGGGATCAATTATATTCTTATCAAATAATAATGCTTTTAAAAAATATTGATGTACAGTATGCGTAAATTCTGAATCGGCATTTAACTTTTGTAATATACTAAGAGAATCTTCATCACTTCGATCAATTTCTAGCGCGTGTTGAGGTTTAGCAATATGCCAATTAGGAAATAATCGTAAATCTAGGGGATGAATATAAAAAAGAGTCCCTCTAATAAACTCATGATGAAATGAAGAGAATGTATTTGGTGCATTATTTATACAACCAGTGAAATCGATAAAATCATATTCAAAATCAAGCCGCACACCACGTTTGATATCAAAATTACCCACATTAATATCTAAGCCTTCGTTGAGATACGTCATCACAAGACATTCGGCTAATTGCCTAGGATAATTGGCCAATTCATGAGCTTGCAAAGCCCTAGATTTTCCACCCTCGGTTATTTTTGATGGAGTAAATTTTGGATCATATTTTGAGAGAATCGCAACCGGATTTTTTTCATCATCCTCCTCTAGCCGCGTCTTAGGTGCGCCATTTATCGGCCCTAATGCCCGATATAGCTCAGCTGCTGCTACTTCCACAAATGCATAGAAATCTGATTGTTCAGTTTTGAGTATAGGCATTCTAACCCAGCTTGATTTAATGATGCCGTCTTTTATTTTATTGTATATATAGAAAACATCACGATCTGGTCTCCCAGGGACTTTTTTTTCTTTCTTAACCGAAAGTTGATCTGGGTGTAGTCTGAACCTATGACTAGGTTTATTCTTATTTTGTGGATTTCCGCTCATATTTTTAATCTACTCTTATTCAGCTTAATTTTCAACCCATAGGCGCCCGCAAATGCCGTAACCGTAACCCTGAAGCAACAAGCACCATAAAATAAGTGAGTCCACCAGCTATAACCAATAATCCCAAGCCAAGCACCCTAGTTTTCATATCCAGCAACAACCACTCGCCAAAATGATTCATGATAATCAGCAGCACGTAAATCATTGCCGCATTGGCCATAATCAGCTGCAACACATAATCTAACCAAGGACTTTGCAAACGAAACTCAGCATCTTTATACAATCTTGCATACAGCAAACTTGCGTTTAATAACGCAGATAAAGTCGTCGACATCGCTAAACCCACGTGAGCAAAATATTGCATTAGGACTGCGCTCAAGGCCACATTGGCAAATAAACATATCACCGCAATGCGTACCGGGGCTTTAACATCTTGTCTCGCATAACACGCCGCTGCTAAAATTTTGATAAAAATAAATATCGCCAAGCCAAAACCAAAGGCAACCAGCGCGCCTTGAGATTGCAGCACATCAAATGCGCTAAATTGGCCGTATTGAAATAATGTGGTCAACAATGGCCTTGCAATCACAATTAAGGCAATGGATGCCGGAATGCCAATTAAACAAACCGCTTTGAGCGCCCAATCGAGTACACCGTTAAAATTACTTTTATCTTGTTTGGCATGTTGTTTGGATAAATGCGGCAGCACCACGGTTGCAAGCGCAATCCCAAAAACACCTAAAGGAAACTGCATTAAGCGCTCGGCATAATATAACCACGACACGCTGCCTGGGGTTAAAAATGAGGCAAATATCGTGATAACCAATAAATTCACTTGCACAACGCTAGCAGCAAATATAAGCGGCGCAATTAAAGCGAGTAAGCGTTTTACAGCTGGGTCTTTAAACGCAATTTTTGCCCGCGGTAATAACTGCAAATGCCATAAATAGGGAATTTGAATAGCCAGTTGTAAAATGCCGCCTAACAATACCCCATAAGCCAGCGCATAAATCGGCTCATCTAAATAACCGCGTAACCACAGCGTTGTGCCTATCATGGCAAGATTTAATAATATAGGCGTGAGCGCAGGGATGGCAAAACGATTAAAAGTATTTAAAATGCCGCCACAAAATGCAGTGAGGGAAATAAAAAATAAATATGGCGCGGTAATATAAAGCATTTGTGTTGCCAGCGTAAATCGCTCACCGCCTACATCAAAACCAGGTGCAAAAATACGTATGACTAATGGCGCACATAACATCATCAAACCCATGATTAACAACACCACCAGCGCAAGACTCCCTGCGACTTTATCGATAAAAAGCCTAGTTTCAGCAGGGTTATTTTTGGTGTGATATTCAGAAAGCAGCGGCACAAAGGCTTGCGAAAAAGCACCTTCGGCAAATAGGCTGCGCAGAAAATTAGGAATTTTAAAGGCGATTAAAAACGCATCATAAGCCGCACCTGCACCGAAAAATGTCGCGACTAATATATCACGCACAAATCCCATAATGCGCGACAGCAAGGTCATAAACCCCACAAGAGAGGCTGATTTGGTCAGTTGTT
>JBEKTV010000014.1:0-10144 GCA_049515675.1 Gammaproteobacteria bacterium
AGCAATAGCCACAGCACCTAAAGAAAGTGCATTTTGTCTTGTCCATTGTATTAATGAAGGTTGAGCGACTACTGTTTGCGCTTCAGGTAAGGTTGTGTTGCTTGTCTGTTTTTGCTGGTGTAAATAATATTGTACAGTATTATGCCGATAACCATCACGGCCCTGTGTTTTCGCATATTCTGCTTGTGCTCTTTGATCTATTGATTGTTTATTTACATTATAATAATTTTGAAAATCATCTACTGAATATACACTAGGGACATCAATAGTAGAAGTTTCTAAGCTTTGACCTCCCAGAAAATCTAAATATTCGCCTTTTTTAACATTATAAAATTCTGTGTATAAAATAGATATGATTTGTTGTTGCAGCTTTTTAGGAAGTGTTACTTTTTGATGATCAGAAAGGATAAAAATTCGGCAAGCCTCATGTCTATACATTTGCACCCAAAATTCACTGTCTTTCAATTCTATTATATAAACAGGTCCCGCCTTCGTTGCAATATAGTTTAAAAATACAAGTGAACTCGCCCAATCACTTTTTAGTATTTTACGAAATTCATGATTATTTTTTATTTCTAAAAAAATCTTATTATATCTTTCTACTTTTGTTTTAGTTGTAAAAAAATCTTGAGGAAGATATGATGCCAATGCATCGAGATATTCTGGATTTGTGGCAGTAATTTCATAGCGCTGAAAAAGCCTTTTTAGATGGTTTAATGTTTCGGCTTCAAATTGTTCTAAACTACTAGTGTGCATTTTGCTATACCTTTTTTCAAAAATTGGGGATTTTATAAAAACGTACAAAAGCTTATTGCAGCGCTCGCGGCACGATCTCTGTTTATCTCTGTTCTACTTTGTTGTGGATGTGGATATGCAGTACTTGCAGAACCTGCTGCGCTATTTATCACTGGCGCCTTACTTGATGTATTAACATGCGCATTTATTTGCGCAACAGCTTTAATATCTTCTTCGCTATAAAAATCTTCCATCACAATATATTGATCATTTTTCTTAAAATAATATTCATAAATATATGTGCTCAGATCGTGATAATTTTCAAATAAAAGCTCTCCTTCGTCAGCATCAAATAATAAATACCCATCTGCTATTGCGGTCCAGCCAATAATATGCCCTACTTCATTATACGAATCTTTTTCAATATCTTTTGAAATATATTGAATGCTATGCAAACCCACGCACTCTTGGTGATTTGCTTCTAGATTTCTAAAATATTCTTTTATAAAAAATTCTTGCGAGTAATGCGGTGATAAGCGCATAGTGTGCGCCTGTTGTGCATTTAAATGTTTTTTTCGACTCTCTAAACTCTTAGATAGAATTTCATCTAAATTTGCACCAGGCATACGTTTTTGGCTTATCTCAAAATCAAATACTTGTTTATTACATTCAGTATGAAGCTTATCAAGTTCACTGATACAAGACTTAGGGTCTTGCACCAAAATATCAATTAAATTTTGACCCTGCATTAATTTTTGATACCACGTAATTAATAAGGCAGCACACATTCCATTTTTATTGATAGTGGATTGATTTGCATTAAAAGTAAGCCAAATATTCTGGGGGAAAATCGCTTTAGAAATTGGCTCAACAGTTACTAATTGCTGATCTATTAAATTATCAAGTTCAGCAGTTATATTTGTATTTGGAATAAATGCACGCAGGTTTTGTAAAAGAGCTCTTCGTTGCTCCTTACTTATGCCAATATCTGCCATCACTGTAGCGTGCCTTTGTGAGGGCTTTTTACAAGCGTTGATAGACTGCTGAATTTCTTTTTTTGGCACTGTTTTTACCCCCTGATCTAGAAATTTAGTAACTACCCTAACATTAAACCGGCTGCAATGCAAGAGTGCTTCTTGACCCAATAAGCCTATACTGTTAAAATGTGTTAACTAAATAAATTGGGTGCTATCCTATGCATATGAATGATAACAATAATCACCCCCGTCTTCTTACACACATATGGCGGCGTGAAAATGGTATCAGCGCCCGAAATACAGCACTTTGTGAAGAGTCGTGTCGTGGAATTGCTAAGTTCGCGTCAATTTCTGCTGTTTCTGTGATGCTAGGCACAATACCTATAAGTTGTATGGGGTTACCCTCATTGCATATTTCAACTTTTCTGCAAATGATTGCAGGAGGTACTGTAGGTGGGGTTTACACGTCTTGTATGATCGCCTCACTTTATATATCACAGATGGATTTAAATTCAGAACCAGCTGTAAATCGTTATCTTCGAAATGCCTTTTTTGAGTTTCAACGCGTTACTTTTGATCAGCAAATTGAAAGTCAAACTCCTTTTGAACCATCATCTGAATGGATACCTGTTTGTGGCATGCAAGCTGTTGCCGGTACATCTTTAGTGACTATACTCGCAGGAACAACAAGTTATACGCCTGCACTTTGTGCCGGTATTGCTAGTAGTGGGGCTATGTGTTGTATTATTTTTGGTTTTAAAGGAATGATATATTGTTTGCGTTCTAGAAATAATGCTGCTAATGCCGACATAATCGTGACTAATTTACCTCAAGAAATACAGACCATGCAATCTCAAAACATTGTGGGTGAGGTTCCTTATATCCCCCTACCGATGTTCATCCGTGAAGTAGCATTACAAAATCCTGAAGCAGCTAGGCAATTGGAACAATTCTATAATATCCAATCACACTCTCCAAATGCGCGGGTAATGGCTTGATTATAATCACATTGAATGTATAAACTGCAATAAATAAGTCTTTTTAATAAAGAAACCCAAACAAATAAAGTGGGATTTTTTGGCCAAATCCAACTTCTAAACCATCAACTGCCAAATATGCATTTTTTTCATTTTTAATCTGCTTGAAATTTTTTCCTTGACCTCCAACTTCTATGACAATATCATTATCGATAATAAAATCACCGTGATCATGTAATCGTATCCCATGCACTGAACCCACTTGATTGACAAAAAATGTTTCGCGAATCACGCCTATATTGGACTGAATAATCAGAGTACCCTGAGTGATGAGCAGTAAATTTGGATTATCCATATACACCTTCCCAGGTTTTCTAATGAGTTTATGACCTGTGGCATCAGGATAAATATTTTTAATTAATCCCGCATCTTCTAATTGCGAAAAAGCATGGTAAACAATTTCACGTGATACACCGATATCCTTGCTAATATTATCTATTACGGGTGATAAACCATTTGCAGTTGTCACTAACCATAATATTTTTTTGAGCACAGCCACTGTTTCTGGTCGCAGTGAATAAGTCACAGCGATATCTTCATACAATACTTTTTCCATAATATTGTTAACTTTTTGCGAATATGTCGCGGTGCCTTCTATAAAGAAGGGATAATAACCATAAGTAAGATAATCTTTAAAATGTTTTAATATGGTGAGATCTTTTAGCGCAGACGCTAAATGAAGATGATTTTTTAAAATTTCAGTGAAAGTATGTGGCTGTAAAATAATATCATGCGCAAAAGCAAGATACTCACGAAATGATAAACCATATAATTCATAATACACCACGCGTCTTGACAAGTCATATTTACTTCTTTTCAGCGCAAGTACTGAGCTTGAAGAAAAAATAATTTTTTTGTTTTTATAAGTATCAATTATATTTTTTATTTCGCGTGACCAGTCGGGATATTTATGGACTTCATCAATAAACAAAGCCTCACCACCATATTTAAAATATTCTTGAGCAATCGCAAATAGTCCCATAGTCAATACATGAATATTATCGGCAGAAATATAAAGTGCTTTCTCTACGCTACCATATTGGGAAATCAATGCCTGACACATCAAAGTGGTTTTGCCCACACCGCGCGAGCCCACAATGCAGATCGCCTGAGATTCCCAGTGGATATGTGAAAATAAATAGCGCTTATGTGTTAAAGACAAAGTGCTTATAACTTCGTTATGGATAGTGATTAAAGCGGATAAATCCATTGTATTATTCACCTGTCAAATTATTTATATAATTGTAATATACACATTACAATAATGCAATGTTTTTGTCATTTAATATCTATGAATCGGCTTTATCTCGCATAACTTATTGATTTATTTGGACTTGAAATAACCGCTCTTCTTTATAAAGCGCTTTGAAGGTGTTAAATGCTAATTCAATAGCCGATTCTATTGCTTCTGCGGCTTTTTCAGTATCAGAAATTGCCTCGCACTCATCTGTGCCTACAACCGCCAAAATGGCACCTGAAATAATTTTATTGTGAGGTACGTTAAAGCCTTCCGATAAATGAAAGCCAATGACTGAAGATAAAGTAAATACAATAGAACATTCCATTTCTGAGACTAATACACCGGCTTTTTTAAGATAAGTCATATAATCTTTATTTTCATTCATAAATGAACATTTAATTTCACGGGCATAAAATGAATCTTTAGAATGGACAATGCCTGCATGAATATGCTCGCGATTTTTAGAATTTCTGGCTGCGGTGAGTGCTGCCGTCATCATTTCTATGGATGCAGTTGCAGGAAACTCCAGCATAATATAATTTCCAGAAGTCGCTTCATCACGCACTGCTGCGGTTGCAATGACGACATCACCTATTTTTATATAATGAGGCTGCAATGAGCCTGCCGTGCCTACACGCAAAAATCTTTTTGCACCTAAAATACATAATTCATGAAAAATAATATCGGTGCTGGCGGCACCCATGCCGGTAGAAATGACTGCAACATCAATATTGCCATGTTCGCTTTCGATATGACCTGTGTGTAACGTATGACCACGAGGATGTTTTTTTTGTTTTAAATTATGGAATTGTTGCGCAATTTTTTCTGCACGACTGGCGCAGCCGACTAAAAATACATAACGTCCAATCCCGCCATTGCCTTCAAAATCTTCGCTGCTGGCATTAATATGTAGTGGTTTTAGTTTTAAATATTCGTGTTTTGGGATCATAAATTTATCCTCTTATTAACGCAGGTAAACACCTACTCTTACAATACCACAACTCATGGGTAAAAAATCACTGAATTTTAAGGTAAACATTTCACTCGGTAATAATTTACTCACCACGATAATTTGCGCGCCTTTTTTAAGTTGTGTTAATTTCTTAAACAACTGTTGCCAAAAATCACCTATATAAGCGCTAGCATTGATAAACACAATATCCGCATCAGTCCAATCATAAGTTAATATATCGGCTTGTAAAAAATGAATATTTTTATTAGACAATTCAGCTGATTTCTGTTGCAGCATTTGTGCTTGTTCATGTAATAATTGCAATTGCTCAATGCCGCAGGCTTTTTTAACATCATATAATAAAGCAGCGCAAACAACCGCTTTGCCAAGTCCTGAACCTAGATCATAAAATACACTCTCGGATGTAATCTCACATTTATTTAATAGTTTTATAAAACTATGATAATTAATTTCACCGTAGATATATTCGTAGGAAAATAATTGCTGCTGCGTGCGTGCATCAATGGCTAAAGTAAAGCCGCAGCAATTTTGATAAAGTTGATGACATAAGGCTATCGCTTGTTGTGTTTTTTTACGTTTTACTAGCCAACGGTATAGCATAAGGCCAACAACCATCCTGGAAATAAACCTAAGGCTAAAAATGCTAAACCATTTACACTGAAAATTATTTCTGTTGCGCGCGATGCATTAATTTTTAAGCTGGTGTCTTTTGCATCATCAAAATACATGGTTTTAACAATACGTAGATAGTAAAAAGCACCAACCACAGACATGAGCACGCCGATAATTGCAAATGCAGTTAAGCCTACATCCACTAATTCGCGCAGCACTATAAATTTTGCATAAAAGCCTACTAGCGGTGGCACGCCGGCTAAGGAAAACATCAACAATAAAATTAAAAATGCAAACCAAGGGTGGGATTTGTTTAAGCCTTTTAAATCGCCAATATCTTCAATTTCATGCCCTGCATGATTAAGTAAAATAATTGCGCCAAAACTTGCGACCGCCATTAAACCATAAACACCAATATAAAATAATCCTGCGGGCAGACTGCCGGCAGCAAAGGCAAAAAATACAAAACCCATGTGGCCTATGGTTGAATATCCTAATAAGCGTCTGATATTAGTTTGTACTAAAGCAACTGCATTACCCACAACTACCGATAAAGTTGCTAAAATTAAAACCATGTTTTGCCACTCAAAGAATAAAGGCGCAGCTGTATCAAATAATAACCGTGCAGCGAGTGCAAATGCCGCAAGCTTAGAACTTGAAGCAATAAATAAAGTCGCAGCTGTGGTGGCGCCGCTATACACATCAGGGATCCACATATGAAATGGCACAGCGCCAAATTTAAATGCAATCCCCACAATTAAAAATACTACACCTAAACCCGCAATGGTTTGCGAAAATCCGCTTTGCGCGATAATGCCGCGTGCAACTTCCATGATGCCTAATTCGCCAGTGATGCCGTATAATAATGAAATACCATATAACAATAAACCTGATGCCAGCGCGCCCATTACAAAATATTTCATCGCGGCTTCACTTGCAAGTTTTGAATCGCGTGATAAGGCAACTAAAGCATATAAGGGTAATGATAATAATTCTAAGCCTAAATATACGGTCAGTAAGCTGCCCGCTGAAGCTAACACCATAATGCCTAATAATGAAAATAAACCTAGAACATAAAATTCACCCACAGGTAATTTTGTTTGTTGTAAGTATTCAAAAGCATAAGTAAAAACAAAAAATGTTAGAATAAAAGCACCGAGTTTAATGACCAAAGATAGATGATCAAATAAAAAATGTCCGGAAAAATATAAACCGGTTTGCATATGCCACATTTGTGCGGTGAGTATAAATGCACCTACCAGTGTTAACTGCGTCAAACCTAAAATTAAGCTGCGGTGTTTGCCCGCTAAAAATACATCTAGCAATAAAATGCCAGATGCCATCACTAGCACGAAAAGTTCGGGAACAATAACGGTCAAATAACTTAACATAATTTATACTCTATTGTATTTCACTTAAAATATGTGCAATGCTGGCATGCGTCATATCTACTAAGGGCGCAGGCCATAAACCTATCAACAACACAAAACCCGCTAAAACAATAAATATCATTCGCTCACCAGCGGTAATATCGCTTAATGCCTCAACTTGTTTATTCACCACTGTGCCAAACAAAACGCGTTTATACATCCATAAGGTATATGCGGGTGATAAAATTAAAGTTAAGCCTGCAAATAACGCAATCAAGAAATGCACTTTGAATGCACTGATGATCACAAATAATTCGCCGACAAATCCTGAAGTCCCAGGCAAACCCACATTCGCTAATGAAAACAACATAAAGAATCCTGCAAATGCTGGCATGACATTGGCAACGCCGCCAAAATCAGTAATTTGCCGTGTATGCATGCGTTCATACAAAACACCTACGCAAAAGAATAATGCCGCAGAAATAAAGCCGTGAGAAACCAGTTGAACCATAGCCCCTTCAACTGCAAGTATCGCAGTTGAGACATCATGGGCATGTTGAATTAATGGAAATGCTAAAAATATGCCTAGGGTTGCAAAGCCCATATGTGCAATTGAAGAATAAGCAATCAGCTTTTTCAAATCTTTTTGCATAATAGCAACAAGACCAATATAAACTACAGCAATTAATGATAATACAATCATGAAGTCTGCAAAGAATGCACCGGCAAGTGGCGTAATGGGTACACTAAAACGTAAAAATCCATACGCACCAATTTTTAACATAATCGCAGCAAGAATAACTGAACCACCTGTGGGTGCTTCAACGTGGGCATCGGGTAACCAAGTGTGTACAGGAAACATAGGGATTTTCACTGCAAATGCCGCAAAAAATGCAAGGAATAACCAATTTTGGGTGGTTTGCGTCAAGCCAATATTATAAAAATCACTGATTTGCGCGCTGCCTGTGACTAAATATAAATAAACCAACGCTATCAACATTAATATAGAACCTAAAAAGGTATACAAGAAAAATTTAATGGTGGCGTAAATACGATTGCTGCCGCCCCAAATACCTATAATTAAAAACATGGGGATAAGCATGGCTTCCCAGAACACATAAAATAATACGGCGTCAGTTGCTGCAAACACGCCGCAAATAAATCCGCTCATCATTAAAAATATCGCTAAATAACTGGCCACATTTTTTTCAATCGCCCAGTAACTTGCGATAACTACCAATAAAGTACAAATGGTTGTTAATAAAATCAGTGGCAAAGCAATGCCATCGACACCTAAAGCATAATAAATATTAAAATAGGGAATCCATTTTAATTTTTCTTGTAATTGCATAGTCCCGGAGTTGATATCAAACTGCGCGTAAATAATAAATGATATGATTAGGCTAATTGCAGCAATAGCAACAGCCATTGTCCGCGCAAGTTTGACCTTATCCCGCAATAAAAATAAACTCGCCCCGCCTAAAATCGGGATCCAAATCAGCAAACTTAACCAAGGTATCATCATATCCTAGCCCCACATCCAAAAACTAATTAATGCCACTAGGCCTAAAATCATTGCAAATGCATATTGATTCAAATAACCGGTTTGCAAATGACGTAATAAGCGACCCGCATTTGCCCATAATTGTGCAGCGCCGCCAACAATACCGGTGTCTATGACTTCTACATCGACTTCTTTCCAGCACCAATTGCTTAATTTTTGCGTGCCGTTCATAAATACGCGTTGATATAAAATATCGAAACCGTATTTATTTTCTAATATTTTTTGCAGGCCAGATAAACTACTAGAAACTTTCGCTGGCCAATGTGGGTAACGCACATAAAATAAATAAGCAGTGAAAATACCTGCGAGCGCTAACCAAAATGGCTTAGTGACTACAGCATGTAAAGTAAAACCAAATGTACCTGGATAATGCGCGCCTATTTTAGCCATCACATCATGTGCGGATAAAACTGTAATAGATTGTTTGAAATAACCATCGGCGGCAAACAACATGGATTCTACAGTTGAAAACCCAATAATGATTGATGGAATAGCCAGTAAAATCAGCGGCAAAGTCACTACCCATGCATTTTCATGCACATCGTGCTCGCTATGATGTGACCAGCGCTCTTTACCAAAAAACGCTAAGAATATCATTCTAAATGTATACATCGCGGTGACAAATACGCCGATTAATAATGCGTAATATGCAAATGTTGCACCCGGCAATACTGCAAAATGCACCGCCTCGATTAAAATATCTTTTGAATAAAATCCAGCAAATGGCGGCAAACCACATAAGGCAATGGCGCCAATTAATGCCGTTGCAAAAGTAATCGGCATATATTTACGCAATCCGCCCATGTGACGTAAATCTTGTTGGTGATGCATGGCCATAATCACACTGCCTGCGGCTAAAAATAATAACGCTTTGAAAAATGCGTGCGTCATTAAATGAAACATACCTACAGAATAAGCAGACACACCGACCGCAACAATCATATAACCTAATTGCGATAAAGTGGAATATGCAATCACGCGCTTAATATCATTTTGCACAATACCGACTAAACCCATAGCAATTGCAGTTAATGCGCCTGTGCACACAATAAAACTTCTCGCGACTTCTGAAAGTTCAAATAAAGGTGATAAACGCGCGACCATAAATACACCCGCAGTCACCATGGTTGCCGCGTGAATCAGCGCAGAAATCGGTGTTGGACCTTCCATAGAATCAGGCAGCCACACATGCAGAGGAATTTGTGCAGATTTACCCATGGCGCCTATGAATAATAAAATACAGGTGACGGTGATTGCGCTTACGCTGAAATCACCAAACAATGTAATCGTCCAATTCATATTATAAGAAGCCACTTTGGCAAACACTTCCAGGTAATTAAAGCTGCCGAATAATAAATAAATAGCCGCAATCCCTAACAGAAAACCTAAATCACCGACACGGTTGACTAAAAATGCTTTTAAATTTGCAAAAATTGCGGTATCGCGTTTAAACCAAAAACCGATTAATAAATAAGACACTACCCCTACGGCTTCCCAGCCGAAAAATAATTGTAGAAAATTATTCGACATCACTAGCATTAACATGGCGAACGTAAACAGTGAAATATAACTAAAAAAGCGTGAATAGCCGGGATCATCATGCATATAACCTATGGTATACACATGGACCATAAGT
>JBEKTV010000015.1:0-10140 GCA_049515675.1 Gammaproteobacteria bacterium
AAATTTCCAACTCTTGAAGTCTGTCAATATATTCAATGCAAAAATCCCTATTGGCTTAAAGCCGGTGGCGCCGATTTGCTTACGCTGATAGGTTTAGCCATAAGAAGTGAGGCAGTATGAATCACATTAATCTATTACCACTTGCGCAAAATGTTAGCCTTAGCAAAATTAAATATTTAAAAAAATTATTCTATATAGGCTTATTGTTGACCTTAATTATTTTATTAATAGTCATGAGCGCTTATGAAATAAATATTGTTAAAACCGAGCAACATATTTTTGATGTTAAAGCCAAAATTATGCAACAATCTGGCGCAAGAGCAGCTGCGCAAAGCCTCGATGAACAAATCAAAGCCGTTACCGAAAAAATGAATCAAATTGAATCCATGCATCACGAAAATCAACATTTATTACATTTTTTAAATGAATTGCCACTTATGATTCCAGAGGATCTTTATTTGGTAAATTTAAGTTGGCACGAACATTCTGGTGTGATTTATGGGCAAGCCAAAGATCAAAAAACTGTGACGCGATTTTTAAACGCGCTTAAAGATAATCCCTATTTTCAGACTGTAAATTTAATTAAAAGCGATAAGCGCCATGAAAAAGATGATGCACCTCCTATTTATTTTGTGATTGACTTTCATGAATAATATTAAATTTTATCTTTATCAAATCATAGATAAAAAATATCCAGTGGTGATATTAAATGGTCTTATTTTTATATTGGCATATTTGCTGCTCATTATTCCTTTGCATCAAGATCTTCATGAATCTCACTTGCAACTGTTGCGCGCACAACAAGCGCATGAACAACAAGTCTTGCAAATTAATCAGACTGCTCAGGATGAGCAACAATTAAAATTTCTTTCGCAACAATGGCACACTATGCTTGCAAATGGTTTAAGTCCTAAGCACATTGACAGCGTATTTATTGACCTTGAATCATTAGCAAAAAATGCTTCTGTTAATTTATCTTATGAAATGCAGCATCAAATGGTTAAAATTTCACTGCAAAGTGACTATCTTTCTCTGCTTTATTTTATCGATAGCCTTATCAAAAAACCTTATTTTTTATTAAGCGATTTACAACTAAAGCGGGAAGCAGGATTTATTATGACCTCTTTTCATTTACATATTTTATTGGCAGAAGATCATGTATAAATGCTTACTTATTTTATTATGTCTAATCACCTTGCCCTCTTATGGTGCAAAAGATCCATTTGCCGCCGCCTATGAAGCGCATCAAAAAAATATCAATACCCAAATCACTTATGTCGATGGTTTAATTTCATTGCATTTAGTGCAGGCAGAAATTCACCAAGTGTTGCAGCAATTTGCACAATTAGTTCATTTGAATATCAGTGTCAATGATAATGTCACAGGCAATGTCAGCGTACATTTAAATCATGTGCCCTGGCCTGATGCATTATTAGCGATTTTGCAGCCATTAGGTTTAGATTATCAAGAAATTAATCATGTGATCTATATTGCACCTCATGAATTATTAACTGATCATCAAACCCTGCAAGCATTAAAAACCGATTATATTCGCATTCATTATGCCAAAGCGCAAGCACTTGCAGAGCTCATTAAATCTAAAGAAAACTCTTTATTGTCAGAGCGTGGACAAGTCAGCGTGGATTTACGCACCAATACTTTAATCTTACAAGACATGCCAAAATCACTGCCACCTATTTATGAATTAATACGCGAGTTGGATATTCCCGTACAACAAGTGATGATAGAAGCACGCATAGTCAATGCTAAACATAGTTTTACTCGAGATTTGGGTATTAATTTTAATATCTCTTCAGAAGGATCAGATATTATTTTTAATGCCGGTTCAAACATTTCGGATTTTATGACTTATGATTTACCGCAAACCATGAGTAGCACTTCTGGTTTAGCGGTTGCTAAATTATCTAGCGATATTTTAATTGATTTAGAAATTTCCGCATCTGAAAGTGAAGATAAAACCAAAGTCATTGCCAGTCCAAGATTAATTACCGCCAATCAAAGTGAAGCGGTGATTCGTCAAGGTAAACAAATTGCGGTGGAAGAATCCACATCAAGCGGCGCGACCAGCGTCAGTTTTCGCGATGCAGTATTAGAATTAAGCGTGATTCCCCACATCACCCCCAATGATAAAATTATTCTGCAATTAGATGTCAAACAAGATGTCTTAGGCCATTTCACGGAAACTGGTCAGCCGACTATTGATACTAAATCGATTTCCACCCAAGTCTTGGTCGATAATGGCGCCACCATAGTCTTAGGCGGTATTTATTCACGTACAGAATCCAATAATATCAATCGCTTACCCTTCTTGTCGGCATTACCACTTTTAGGAAAGTTATTTCAACATGAATACAAGCTGCAAGATAGGGATGAATTATTGATATTTGTCACCCCGACAATAGTCAGGGAGGATAGCCAATAAGGGCCTATTTATGATATGTTATACCCATGCTAGCAAACTCATTATTCACCTCAGAATCCGTGTCCGAAGGACATCCCGATAAAATTGCCGATCAGATTTCTGATGCGGTCTTAGATGCCATTCTTGAACAAGATAAGCACGCCCGTGTCGCTTGTGAAGTCATGGTTAAAACCGGCATGGTGTTAATTGGCGGGGAAATTACTACCCATGCTTGGGTGGATATTGAAGCACTCACCCGTAAAGTTATTAATGATATTGGTTATAACAGTATTGGCTTAGGATTTGATGGTGATTCTTGCGCCGTTTTAACCGCAATTGGTAAACAATCCCCCGATATTGCCAAAGGCGTAGATGAAACTTCTAAACATCAATTAGGCGCAGGCGATCAAGGGATGATGTTTGGATATGCCAGTGATGAAACCGATGTATTTATGCCCGCTCCGATTACTTATGCGCATCGTTTAATGCAAAGACAAGCTCATTTACGAAAAACCGGTGTGTTACCTTGGCTGCGTCCTGATGCCAAAGCGCAAGTCACTTTTAATTATCAAAATCATCAACCCACACATGTAGGCGCCATTGTTTTATCCACGCAACATGATCCTGAAATTGAATATGATTTATTAAAAGAAGCAGTAATTGAAGAAATCATTAAACCGCTTTTTCCTGCAGAATGGTTAACAAACACACAATATTATATTAATCCTACCGGACGTTTTGTCATTGGCGGGCCTATGGGCGATTGTGGTTTAACCGGACGCAAAATTATTGTCGATACTTACGGCGGTATGGCGCGTCATGGCGGCGGTTGTTTTTCTGGAAAAGATCCGACAAAAGTAGATAGATCTGCAGCTTATGCCGCGCGTTATGTGGCCAAAAATATTGTGGCGAAAGGATTAGCCAAACGTTGTGAAATTCAAGTCGCTTATGCCATTGGTGTTGCTGAACCTGTATCTATTACTTTAAATACTTTTGGCACTGGCACAATGCCTGATCATGAACTCACAAAATTAGTCATAGAACATTTTGATTTAACACCCAAGGGCATTATTCAAACCCTAGATTTACTGCGTCCGATTTATAAAAAAACTGCAACCTATGGCCATTTTGGCCGCAATGAGCCCGAATTTACTTGGGAAAAAATCGATAAGGTTTTTGCATAATGCAAAAAGATGCGCTGGCCTATCGTGACCTCAAGGTGTTATGGCATCCTTGTACACAAATGAAAGATCACGAATCCTTGCCTATGATTCCCATCAAAAGAGGTGAAGGTGTATGGTTATACGACTATGAAGGAAAACGTTATCTAGATGCCATCAGTTCTTGGTGGGTCAATTTATTTGGTCATGCCAATCCCAAAATTAATGCAGCCATTAAAGCCCAATTAGATCAATTAGAACATGTGATATTTGCAGGATTTTCTCATGAGGGTGCAATTGTGCTTGCAGAACGATTGGCGAAACTCACGGGCTTAGATCGCTGCTTTTATGCAGATAATGGATCTAGCGCGGTTGAAGTTGCACTCAAAATGAGTTTTCAATATTGGCAAAATCAAGGTCAAACAAAGAAAATTAAATTTGCCCATTTAGAAAATAGTTATCATGGTGAAACTTTAGGTGCTTTATCTGTTGGGGATTTAGGTTTATATAAACAAATGTTTTCGCCTTTATTACCGGCAACACTTACTATTCCTTTATCTTTAACACCTAAAGAAATCGATCAATTTTTTGCACAACACCATCACGAAATGAGTGCGCTGATTGTTGAGCCCATGGTGCAGTGCGTAGGCCAGATGAATATGTATTCTGCAGAATATTTAAAATTATTATATGAAGCCTGTCAACGTTATAACGTTCATTTGATTGCTGATGAAATCGCAGTGGGTTTTGGTCGAACTGGAAAAATGTTTGCGTGCGAACATGCGGACATTACACCTGATTTTATGTGTTTATCTAAAGGCTTAACTGGTGGCTATTTGCCACTGTCTTGCGTATTAACTAAAGAATCAATCTATCAAGCTTTTTATGATACTTATGAATCAGGCAAAGGCTTTTTACATTCACACAGTTATTGCGGGAATCCATTAGCCATCAGCGCCGCTCTTGCGACTTTAGATATTTTTGAGCATGAAAATATTTTAGAAAAAAATAAATTATTAATTACACATCTTTCTGACTGTTTAAATCCTTTAAAAAATGATCCTCATATCTATAACATCAGACAATTAGGTTTAATTGCCGCATTTGATATGAAAGATAATATTAATCGCCGTGGTTTAAAAATTTATCAATATGCTTTAGAACATGAAATGCTGATAAGACCGATTGGACATACCATTTATTTTATGCCACCATATGTGATTTCAACGGACGAAATCAGTCGGATGGTCAATGTCGCAAGACACGGGGTAAAAAAGACTGCCGCATTTTAACAAGGATGTTTAATGAAAAATTTTACTCTTGCTGCTTTACTAACTACCTTAGTTTCATTCAATACCTACGCATTACCCAACGCATTAGAAGATCCCTATGGATTTTTTGTAGGCGGTGATGTGCTAGCGTCAAACTTTGCAGCCAAAACCAATGTAGATTACAAAGAAGATCCTGACTTTAATAAAAGTCTTTCTCAAGATACTTGGTATGTCACTGCGCTCGCACGAATCGGTGGTTATCTGACTTGGGGAGAAGATGATATTTGGTTTACTGCTATAGATTTTTTTGGTGAACCCAACTCTGCTTACCTTAATGTTAAAGAAGGCAATTTTCTAGATATGAGCACCAGCTCTTTTGAACAACAAATTGAAGCCACTTATACTTTGGGTGGCGAATTAAAACAAGGTGTTTTTATTGATGACAATATTTTAGGGTTTTTAACCGCAGGACTCGTCTATACACAATACAAGTACACATTAGTATCTTTTCTTCATGTTAATGAAGAAGAACTGCTGAATAGTTTCGTCGAAGATAAGTTTTTTGTTCCTGGGTTTCGCCTAGGCGCTGGGGTTGAAATATTTTTATTTGAAAATATTGGACTCAATCTAAACACTGCTTACACCTGGTATAAGGAAAAACAAATTTATACGCATCTTGATCTACGGGGATATGCAACCAGTACACTGCACTTCGACCCCAGTGCGTTTCAAATCGGTGCGGGCGTCAATATTTATTTAAATCCTCTATAAATTAACAAGGATGTTTGCTCATGGATAAACGTATTTTATTATTATCTTGTTGCTTAATTTCGAGCCAGGTTTTTGCATCAGCGTTATATAATGATTCACAAAGCGTATCGGCCATGGGTAATGCTTTTGCAGGTGCAGGAGCAGCAGGCGATGATGCCAGTATTATGTTTTATAATCCGGCTGGATTAACATTGATAGAAGATCCCGAGGTGGTATTATCTGGTATTTATGCCATACCTGATAGTGTTTTAACCGTCACGCATGCCGAAGATTCCTTTGGCGACGAAGTACCTGATGCAGTGGGACAACAATATTCTGCTATCCCTGAACAATTTATTCCTGCATTTTATACAGCAATGCCTATTGGCGAACAATTTGTTTTAGGCGTGAGTATGACCTCACCTTACGCAATTGTCACAGAATATCCACAAGGTTCTGATGTTCAAGGTAGTGCTTTAAAAACCAGTTTTATTTCCTACACCGGTAATTTAAGCCTTGCCATGCAAGTCACGGAAGCACTCTCTTTAGGTGCCGGTGTCAATGCACAATATTTCAAAGCCAAAATGAATGCTAATATTTGGCAACTCGGGACTCCGAATTCAATTTTTACTCAATATGAAGGGGATGATGTTGCTTTCTACCCTAATTTTGGTGCTTTATACCAGTTCACAGAAAGAACGCGTTTAGGTCTAAATTACCGTATGCAGGTTAAACAAGACACTCAAGGTGATTTTTCTCTCGCTTTTATACAACCCGGTAACCCTACCGAAATGCTTACTGTTCCAGCAGGTACAAACTTTTATTTTCCCGATATTGTATCGCTAAACTTATTCCATGATGTCAGTGATCGCGTTGAGTTTTTAGCTGATGTCGCTTTTACTCACTGGGATATATTAGAATACATTACCGTTGATACCGATATACCCATTTTGGGATCCAGCACGCCTATAAATTCTGACATATCCTTTAAAAATACTTGGCGCGCAGGCGTTGGCGTTAATTATATTTGGTCACCAGAAATAAAATTCCGCACAGGTGCTGCTTATGATGAAAGTCCTGTTGTTAATGCAACACGTACCTTACAAGGCCCAGATTCTAATCGTGTAGAAGTCGCAGTAGGCATGATGTATAAACCTAAAGGCTGGGAAAACACCCATTTTGATATTGCATATATGCATAGTTTTTTTGCTGATGCAACTGTCAGTCAAGTCAATCCATTATATGCAATATTTCCAGAGTTGGAATTCTCTGGCGTGACCACAGCTGGATATTACAATACCTCTGCTGATTTTATAGGTGTGCAAATTGTGCAGTCGATGTAAACTAAATACATGCAAATACCAAGAATTTATCAAAATATAACTATAGAGCATTCTGTGACCTTATCACCAGAAGCGATAAGGCATGTGGTCAATGTATTACGCTTAACTACGGGCGCACCGATTATTTTATTTAATGGCGATAATCATGAATATTTCGGTGAATTAGAGATTCGTGATAAACGCACTGCGCTTGTACATATTAACAATAAAATTCCACACTCCCGTGAATCACCTTTAAAAATTCATTTAGCACAAGGCATTGCGCGAGGTGAAAAAATGGATTTTATTATTCAAAAAGCAGTTGAATTAGGCGTGCATGAAATTACACCATTATTTACTGAACGTTGTAATGTGAAATTAGACGCATCCCGTATAATAAAGCGTATCGAACATTGGCAAATGGTAGCGATTAGCGCAGCTGAACAATGTGGGCGTAATCAAATCACCAAGATTCATGCCCCCAGCGAAATCGCGCAGTTTGTTGCAACAACACTATCAGAACAAAAATTTATTTTATCGCATCGCGCTGAGCAGGATTTAAAATCGATCGCAAAAACTACAAGTTGCACCCTACTTGTAGGTCCAGAAGGTGGATTTGCTCCCCATGAATTAAAAATGGCAGAAGCGCAAGAATTTATCCCTATTGTCCTAGGCCCACGGATTCTGCGCACTGAAACAGCGGCTTTAGTCGCGGTCAGCCTGCTGCAATCGCAGTTGGGTGATTTATAACTCTGTGATAATATAAAGACCCAACCATGAGGTTTTAATATGACTATTAAACTCGGGGTCATTATGGACCCTATTGAACATATACACTTTGCTAAAGACAGTACTTTGGCAATGTTGTTGGCAGCGCAAGCTCGGGGCTTTGAATTGTATTACATGCAAATGCATGATTTATATTGTCTTGAAGGGCAAGTACATGCTCATGTTAATCCACTTAAAGTATTTAATAACCCAGAACATTATTTTGAAAAGTCGCAACAACAAACTTTAAACCTTGCTGAACTTGATGTGATTTTCATGCGTGTTGATCCGCCTGTTGAGCAAACATATTGGTATACGACTTTATTATTAGACTTAGTCGAAAAGCAGGGTGTGTTGGTGGTGAATAAACCTAGCAGCCTTCGCGATGTCAATGAAAAATTATTTATTAATTGGTTTCCAGAATATTGTCCACCTACTTTAGTGAGTGCCAATAGTGTTGTCATTCAAGATTTTATTCACAGCCATCAACAAGCCATTTTAAAACCTTTGCACGGCATGGGCGGCACATCGATTTTTAAAATCAATGCTGGTGATCCCAATACTCATGTAGTTATTGAAACTTTAACTGAATATGGAAAACGTTTATGTTGTGTGCAACGTTTTATTCCGGAAATTGCAACAGGTGATAAACGCATTTTAATCATTAATGGCGAACCTATTCCTTATGCACTTGCACGCATTCCAAAATCCGGTGATTTTCGCGGCAATTTAGCAGCAGGCGCAAGCAATGAAGGTCGCGAATTAACGGCGCGCGATAAAGAAATATGCGCGGCCGTCAGTCCTGTTTTAAAAGAAAAAGGCTTGTTATTTGTTGGGATAGATGTGATCGGAGATTATTTAACTGAAATTAATGTCACTAGTCCTACGTGTATTCGTGAGCTTGATAAGTGGTATAATTTAAATATTGCCGACCAACTTTTAGCCGTGATTGAGAGGATGGTGCATGCAACATAGTTTTAAAAATCAATTCTTGATTGCCATGCCAAATCTACATGAAGCACCGTTTCATCACAGTGTTATTCTTGTGGTCGAACACAGTGCCGCTGGTGCCATGGGCCTTATTATTAATCAACCTACCGATTTACCTTTTGCAAAAATCCTAGAACATTTCGAATTAAAAATTGACAATGGCGATTTATTAACAAAAAAAGTGTTGCGCGGCGGTCCATTGAAAAAAGAACACGGTTTTATATTGCATCGTCCCGTAGGCCATTGGCGCTCCACCGTAAATATCAATGACAATTTAGGCTTAACCACTTCGCGTGATATTTTAGCCGCCATGATTGGCAACGAAGGTCCGGATGAATCGCTAATTATTTTAGGCTGTTCAGCTTGGCAACCTGGACAACTCGAAGATGAAATGAGAAGTAATTGTTGGCTTTCCGCGCCGGTTGATCCTTATATTTTATTTGGCTGTCCGCATCATGAACGCTGGGATAAAGCGGCCGGCTTAATTGGTGTAGATTTAGAACGTTTAAGTTGCGAAGCAGGTCATGGCTAATCCATTTAAAAGCGGCATTTATATTGCCTTTGATTTTGGCATGAAACATATTGGCTATGCTATTGGCCAAAAAACCACTAAAACTGCAAGTAGCGGCGGCACCATTTCTGCAAAACAAGGCATTCCTGAATGGCAAAAATTAGATGCCATTATTAAAGAATGGCAGCCTGAAGCCTTAATTGTCGGCTGGCCGCTTAATATGGATGGCACTTTACAACCCTTAATTGAAAACGTCACTGAATTTGCCAAATCGCTTGAAGCGCATTATCAATTGCCTATTCATTTTATGGATGAGCGCTTAACGACTAAAGAAGCGCGCGAGAGATTATTTACCGCTGGAGGTTATAAATCGCTTACCCCTTCTGAAGTGAATGCCATGGCAGCTAAGATTATTTTGGAAAATTGGTTACAAACTAGGGTATAATAATCTCTTTGAGGACAACAAAATATGAAACCTCTTGTCAGCGTAGTCATGGGTTCCCACAGCGATTGGGAAACTTTAAAACAGGCCACAGAAATACTTGAATCCTTGCAGATTCCCCATGAAGCGCAAGTGATTTCCGCGCACCGCACCCCTGATTTATTATTCGAATTTGCAGAACATGCAAAAAGCCGCGGTATACAGGTCATTATTGCCGGCGCCGGTGGTGCTGCGCATTTACCTGGAATGATTGCCGCTAAAACGCCATTACCGGTATTAGGTGTGCCTGTGCAATCACATGCATTAAATGGTTTAGATTCTTTATTATCTATTGTGCAAATGCCAGCAGGTATTCCTGTCGGTACACTTGCTATTGGTAAAGCCGGGGCAAAAAATGCTGCACTTTTAGCCGCAAGTATTTTAGCGCTACAATCACAAGACATTGCTAAAGCATTAGATGAATTTCGCTCCAAGCAAACACAACTGGTATTAGACACCAGTAAA
>JBEKTV010000016.1:0-10124 GCA_049515675.1 Gammaproteobacteria bacterium
TGGCATGCCTTTTATAAAAAACAGGCGCGATGCTAACATGTAGCATCGCGTGTTCAAAAATGATTTTATATATAGGACACAACAACCACTCTAGGAATATGCACTCCCTTGTCTCGATGATTGAACACCATCATCTATACCTAAATTAACACCATTGCCTTGGCCAGCAGCATTAATAGTACCATAATTTCTTATTTGGGAATTGCCAGTTTTTTTATCCCTTTTATTAGCGCTAAAACAACTACTGTTAATACATACATTTTTAACCGCATGCGTCGTTACCGGTGTTAATGTAAGTCCTGCTGCTACATACCCCACTATATTCAAGGGGACTCCACATAAAGGTGACAAACAAGCAAGAAATGTCGAGGCTACAGCCCCAATTACCGTTTGTGCAATACAATTTTCTGTATTATCTGGAAGTTTTGTTTCTGAGTTATCAGTGCTCGCTTGTGGTTGCATATAATCCCCTTAATTAAAAAATAAATTCTTTAATTAGAGTACCAGCTAATTCTTAAGGGGAAATTAATTTCAAAAAAAAGCGCCGCCTTAAGCGACGCTAGAATTTCGGCAGGTGAGAAATGACTATTCTGTTACAGCTTTCATGCTTAAACGAACGCGACCTTGTCTGTCGATTTCAAGCACTTTTACGCGAACTTTTTGGCCTTCTGATAATACATCGGCCACATTATTCACACGCTCATTGCTGATTTCTGACACGTGAACTAAACCATCACGTCCAGGAAGGAAGTTTACAAACGCACCAAAGTCTACGATTTTAACAACAGTACCATCGTAGGTTGTACCCACTTCTGCTTCTGCGGTTAATTCTCTGATTCTTTGAATCGCGGCTTCACTTGCTTTGCCATCTACGGCTGCAACTTTTACTGTGCCATCATCGGCGATATCAATACTGGTGCCCGTTTCTTCGGTTAAAGCACGGATGGTTACGCCGCCTTTACCAATTAAATCACGAATTTTATCAGGATGAATTTTAATCGTGGTAATGCGTGGCGCAAATAATGACACATCTTCACGAGAAGCGGTCATGGTTTTTGCCATTTCGCCTAAAATATGTAAGCGCGCGTGTTTGGCTTGTTCCAAGGCAACTTGCATAATTTCACGATTAATGCCTTCGATTTTAATATCCATTTGCAATGCAGTGATACCTTCATGGGTACCCGCTACTTTAAAGTCCATATCACCTAAATGATCTTCATCACCTAAAATATCAGTTAATACTTGATACGCATGCGGTTCTTTAATTAAGCCCATTGCAATACCTGCAACCGGTGCTTTAATCGGAATACCTGCATCCATCATGGCTAAACTTGCAGCACAAACGCTGGCCATAGAACTTGAACCATTAGATTCAGTGATTTCAGAAACAACACGCATCACATAAGGAAATTGTTCCATAGTCGGTAATACGGCTTGTACACCGCGTTTAGCTAAACGACCATGACCAATTTCACGACGTTTAGGCGCACCGACTTGTCCACATTCACCCACAGAATAAGGAGGGAAATTGTAATGGAATATAAAGCGATCGGTTTGATCGCCAATTAAAGCATCAATACTTTGGGCATCGCGTTCTGTACCTAAAGTCGCAATCGCTAATGCTTGTGTTTCACCGCGCGTAAATAATGCTGAACCATGAACACGTGGTAATACACCTACACGCGTGCGAATAGGTCTAACTGTTTTAGTATCACGACCATCAATACGCGGCTCACCACGTAAAATACTGTGTCGTACTAAATCACTTTCAATTTTATCAAATATATTTTTGATACTTTGGGCATTGATTTCTTCAGTAACAAATGTAGTTAACACTTTATCACGGCATACACCAATTGCATTTCTGCGTGCAGCTTTTTCTTTAATTTGATAAGCGCTTTGTAAATCTGTTGCCACTAAATCTTTTATTTTTGTTAACAATGTTTCATCATGTGCTGGAGCCTGCCAATTCCACTTAGGTTTACCCGCTGCTTTAGCAAATTCAGCAATCGCTTTAATGGCAGTTTGCATTTGATCATGGCCAAATATCACCGCATTTAACATCACTTCTTCGGATAATTCTTTGGCTTCAGATTCAACCATTAATACCGCATGTTCAGTACCAGCAACTACTAAATCTAAATCAGAGACAGCTAATTCGCTCAATATTGGGTTTAATACGTATTCACCATTAATATAACCTACGCGCGCAGCACCTAATGGGCCATTAAATGGAATACCAGAAATCGCAAGAGATGCAGAAGTACCTAGCATTGCCACAATATCAGGATCAACTTCTGGATTCACTGACATCACTGTTGCAACTACCTGAACTTCATTCATAAATCCTTCCGGGAATAATGGACGAATCGGTCTGTCAATTAAACGTGAGGTCAAAGTTTCTTTTTCAGAAGGGCGTGCTTCACGACGGAAATAATTACCTGGCACTCGGCCTACGGAATAACTACGTTCCATATAGTTCACAGTTAAAGGAAAAAAATCTGCATTAGGGTTGGCATTTTCCATACCTACCACTGTCACTAATATAGTTGTACCATCTACATCAATCATCACAGCGCCGGTGGCTTGTCTTGCGATTTCATGCGTTTGCAAGGTAACGGTATTTTTCCCATATTGGAACTTGAGTTCGTTCACAGGTGTATCCTTAATTTTATTTTGATAGATTTATTATTTAGCCGCGTATGCCTAGACGTTCGATCAAAGTGACATAACGTTCATAAGCGGTGCGTTTCAAGTATTTTAAGAGTAACTTGCGCTGACTCACCAATTTTAATAAGCCATGCCGAGAATGTTTATCTTGACGTTTTAGTTTTAAATGATCGGTTAAGCGGCTAATGCGCGCGGATAATAACGCGACTTGCACTTCCACGGAACCTGTATCATTTTTACCACGTTGGAATTGGCCGACCAACTCTGCTTTTTGTGTTGCCGTTAAAGACATTAAAAACCCTCCTTCAAATAACCCCGCTATTCTAACATTAAACAAAGACTTAAGCTACTAAAGCATTCAGTCTTAATAACCTGCTGGGTGCGATTTTGCCATCTGGCAAGACTTCACCCATACCGAAAAACTGACCATTATAATACAATTGCACCCATTTTTGTTGGAAGGATGCATCCTGAATTGCGACTGCCTGGCCTTGTTGTAAATAATGAACTGCGGTTCTGCTCATCGTGGCCATAGGAAAACCTTGCAAAGCTGCGCTTAAAGGGATTAAACAGCTATCTAGCGTCTCTTGCGCAATATTTTCTAAGGTGGCTAAATCATACATTTTCAGATGGCTTAAGCCTGCGATAGAACTTCTGCGTAATTCGCTGACATAAGCGCCACAGCCTAATTTATCGCCCAAATCCTCGACTAAGGTGCGAATATAAGTGCCTTTGCTGCACGCAACACGCATTTTCAATTCAGGCTTGCTGTAATCCAAAAGGTCTAGGTGTTCAATCATCACTTGGCGGCTAGGTCTTTCAATGGTGATGCCTTTGCGGGCAAGTTTATATAACACTTGGCCTTTGACCTTAAGCGCTGAATACATAGAAGGCACTTGCGAAATCTTGCCGCGAAATGACATACAGGCTTCGTTTAAAGTATCTAGGGTAAATTCTGGCACCTCGTGCTCAGCGATGATTTCACCTTCGGCATCACCGGTTGTGGTTTTTTGGCCTAAGCGTGCGGTGACTTCATAAGTTTTATTCGCTTCTAATAAAAATTGTGAAAACTTTGTAGTTTGCCCAAAACAAATCGGCAACATGCCGCTTGCCAGCGGATCTAAACTGCCAGTGTGACCGGCTTTTTCAGCATTAAATAAGCGCTTCACCACTTGTAGCGCTTGATTAGAGGTATAACCGATGGATTTATCGAGTAATAAAATACCGTTTAATGCACGTCTTGTTTTTTTTTGAGATAACATTAATTTTTTTCCTTCAATAACGAATCTATCCGCATTGCTTCTAATAATTTTGTATCATAATGAAAATATAATTTTGGCGTTCTGCGTAAATCGACTTCTTGCGCTAATACATAACGTAAATGTTTTTGCGCTTTATTTAATAATTTGCATAAGGCTTTTCCGCCATCTTGTTCTGCATCATTATTTAACAAAGTAGTAAAATACACTTTGGCTTCTGATAAATCGGGCGAAGCTTGCACATGGGTAATATTGATAAATTTAAGCCTAGGATCAGCTATTTCATTTCTTAAAATGACTGCTAGATGTTTTGCAATCGTTTTATTAATACGATCCAAACGGCTAAATTCACTGGATTTGTGCATTATAATTTCCGTGCGACACTGATTTTTTCATATACTTCTATGTGATCGCCAGGCTTAATGTCATTATAATTTTTAACGCCAATACCACATTCTATACCATGACGTACTTCATTGACGTCATCTTTAAAGCGTCTTAATGAATCTATTTCCCCTTCGAAGATCACGACATTGTTACGTAATACACGTACCGGTAAATGACGTTTAATACTGCCTTCAATGACCATACAACCAGCAACAGAACCGTATTTGGTTGCACGGAATACATCACGTACTTCGGCAAGACCCACAATTTGTTCTTTAATTTCAGGTAGCAATAATCCAGATAAACCATTTTTCACTAAATCAATGACATCGTAAATCACACTGAAATAATAAATTTCTACGCCTTCATCTTCTGCAATACGTTTTGCTTTTGCATCTGCGCGTACGTTAAAGCCAATTAATAAAGCACGTGAAGCCATGGCTAAGGTCACATCGGTTTCATTAATACCACCCACACCTTGGCCGACAATTTTTACTTTTACATCGTTAGTCGATAATTTAATTAATGCATCGCAAATAGCTTCTGCAGAACCTTGTACGTCGGCTTTTAATACGATATTTAAAATCGGGACTTCTTCACGACTCATTTGGGTAAAGATACCTTCAAGAGATGCCGCTTTTTGTTTTGCAAATTTCACTTCTTTGAATTTACCCTGACGGAACAGCGCAACTTCTTTGGCTTTACGTTCGTCATTTAAAATAATAAATTCATCGCCTGCGCTCGGTGTGCCAGATAATCCTAAAATTTCTACGGGTGTAGATGCAGTTGCAGTTTCTTTAAGTTTACCGTTTTCATCAAACATTGCACGAATACGACCATATTGCATACCGACTAATGCAATATCGCCTTTTTTAAGTGTACCTTGTTGTACTAATAAATCTGCAACAGCGCCGCGTCCTTTGTCTAAATGAGATTCTAAAACCACACCTTTTGCAGGGGCGTCTTCCACAGCAGTTAATTCTAAAACTTCGGCTTGTACTAAAATTGAATCGAGTAATGTATCTATGCCATCACCTTTTTTTGCAGAAACATAAACAAAAATATTTTCGCCACCCCAATCTTCGGGAATAATACCGTATTGGCCTAATTCTGTGCGCACGCGATCTGGATCAGCTGAGGGCTTATCCATTTTATTGACTGCAACAATAATGGGCACATTCGCAGCTCTTGCGTGTTGAATGGCTTCTATGGTTTGTGGCATTACGCCATCATCTGCGGCGACAACTAACACCACAATATCAGTACAATTTGCACCACGTGCACGCATTGCAGTAAATGCGGCGTGACCAGGTGTATCTAAAAATGTGATCCGACCTTTTTCGGTGGCCACACTGTAAGCACCAATATGTTGTGTAATTCCGCCCGCTTCACCTGCAGTCACACGTGTTGTGCGAATATAATCCAGTAATGAGGTTTTACCATGATCAACGTGACCCATAATCGTGACCACGGGAGGACGAGATATTGCTTCACCGCTTGAAACATTTTTGAAACCTTCGGCTAAAACTTCTTCAAGTCCTGTACCTTTTAGCATCACGGGTGTATGACCCATTTCTTCAACCACAATCGCAGCAGTATCTTGATCAATCACTTGGTTAATGGTGACCATGGCGCCCATGCCCATCATCACTTTAATGACTTCTGTTGCTTTAACGGCCATTTTTTGCGCTAAATCAGCAACAGAAATGGTTTCAGGAATTTTAACTTCATGCACCATAGGTGCTGTGGGTTTTGCAAATCCATGTTGACTTGCACTTGAACTTACTTTTTCTGGTTTTCTCTTTCTGCGTCTTCTGGGGGCAACCATTTCGCCATCGCGATATTCTTCATCACGAATAACTGGACGACCACCGCCACGTTCACGATCATGACGATCGCTTGGACGCTCGTTTCCGCGTTTTTTAGCTTCTGGTTTTTCACGGGTCGTTTTTGGTTTAGCTGCTTCTTCAGCAGGTGCAGCTTTCGCCGCTTCTTGCACAACAGGTTCGCTCGCAGCTTGTGGCTCTGGAGTTGTAACAACTGGTTCTTCAATTGCTTCTTCAACTTCAGGTTCTGCTTTTTTCGGCATATAAGTGCGTTTTTTTCGCACTTCAACGCTAATGGTTTTTGCACCGACCTTAACCGCTTCTACACGTTTGCGTTTTAAGGTAATTTTTTGCCCAGCCGTTTGTTTGTTACGATAATCCAAAAATTGCTGGATTTGTTTATTACTAATGGTTTGCGTTTCAGGATCAACGGGTTTGTCTTTGGACAAAACACCTGCCTGCTGCAATTCATCAATCAACAATTTTATTGATATATTTCGATCGATAGCAAACTGCTTTAAGGTCACATCTGTCATAACGTATTCTACGCCTCATCTTCATCAAACCAATGTTTACGTGCGGCCATAATTAAATCCGATGCTTTTTCTTGGCCGATATCAGAAATTTCTAGTAAATCATCTACCGCTAAATCAGCTAAGTCATCACGGGTTTTAACACCGTGTGCAGCTAATGTTTCAGCAAGAGCAGGATTCATGCCCGGTAAACTCAATAAATCTTCAGCAGGTGCACGTGCAGTTTCTTCATCAGCTAAGGCTTCAGAGAGTAAAACATCTTTTGCGCGCGTACGCAGTGCGTTGACGATATCTTCATCAAAGCCTTCAATGTTAAGCATTTCTTGAATCGGAACATAAGCCACTTCTTCAATGGATGAAAAACCTTCTTCCGCTAACACTTGCGCCAAATCTTCATCGACTTGTAATTTTTCTAAGAATAATTGCACTAAGCGCTCGGTTTCTTCAGCGCTTTTATCTGACGCTTGTTTTTCACTCATCACATTGAGTTCCCAACCGGTTAATTCGCTCGCTAAACGTACGTTTTGTCCGCCGCGACCAATGGCTTGTGATAATTGTTCTTCTTTCACTGCGATATCCATAGTGTGTGCATCTTCATCCATCACAATGGATACCACTTCTGCAGGCGCCATCGCATTAATTACAAATTGCACAGGATTATCATCCCACACCACAATATCAATACGCTCGCCACCTAATTCGCTAGAAACTGCTTGCACACGTGCACCACGCATACCTACGCAAGCACCGACTGGGTCTATGCGCCCATCATTGGTTTTAACCGCAATTTTCGCGCGAATACCAGGATCGCGGGCCACACTTTTAATTTCAATTAATTCTTCACCAATTTCAGGTACTTCAATTTTAAATAATTCGCGCAACATATTAGGATGAATACGGCTTGCGAATAATTGTGGGCCTCTTGCTTGCGGACTTGCTTCATATAAATAAGCACGTACACGATCGCCCATACGCACCGCTTCACGTGGTAACATTTCGCTGCGTGTTAATAACACTTCATTGTTTTGGCCAATATCTAAAATGACATGATCTCGGGTCACACGTTTGGCAACACCGGTGATTAATTCGCCGACGCGGCTCTTATAAGCATCCAAAGCTTTTGCACGCTCAGCTTCACGCACTTTTTGTACGATAACTTGTTTTGCAGTTTGTGCGGCAATACGACCAAATTCTACAGATTCAATTTGTTCTTCAATGATATCGCCAACAACAGCGCCAGGTTTTTTCTCCTGTGCTTGTTCAACTGTTAATTCACGGTCAGGGAATTCTACGCCGGCCTCGAATTCATCAAAATCAGGCTCAACGACTGTAAAACGACGAAATGTTTCATACTCGCCGGTTTTAGTATCGATGGCAACCCGTATATCCCATTCCGCGCCGTGTTTTTTACGCGTAGCCATTGCAAGCGCTGCTTCAATCGCTTCATAAATGACTTCTTTGGGCACATCTTTTTCATGTGATACGGATTCTGCTACTAAAAGAATTTCTTTACTCATGACTTTTTTCCACCTTTTTCTGATGTTAAATACGCGCGTAAATCGGCAATGACATTTACTTTCTGCACTAACTCCCAAGGGCATTCCAAGTGCTCTAACTCATCTTGCGGCTCGAGCAATAATTTATCATTGATTACTGCTTTTAATATTCCCTTGTACTTTTGTCGACCTAACAACGCATGTCTTAATTTCACCACCACTACTTGGCCAAGGTATCCTTCACATTGCGCCAAAGTAAATAAGCGGCGATTCATTCCAGGAGAGGACACTTCCAAATGAACCTGGGTCGTATCTACTCCATTTAGGCGCAAACTATCCATCACTTGATGGCTGGCTTGCCCTATTTGTCCGATGTTAATCGGACCTTCAGTCCCTTCTATATAAACTTTAATTAAAGGGTGATGTTGATGAATAACCTCAACACCCCACAAACAGTAACCCATGGCTTCAAGTGCCGGGGCTAAAACCGCTTGTAACCCATCTTCATTTAAATTCATTTTGCCCTTAGCGTAAAAAACGGGCCTAAAGCCCGTCCTTCTTAATTTCTATGTATTTGAAAAACATAAACAAAAGGGCCATTCCTCGGCCCCATTACAACTATCTGGTAGCGGGGGTAGGATTTGAACCTACGACCTTCGGGTTATGAGCCCGACGAGCTGCCAGACTGCTCCACCCCGCAATAGAACCAGCATTGTACAAAATTTGTGGGTTAAAAGCAAATGATACTACCCTAGCTGTGAGCGGGCTTTTGGGGTTCTTGTTTTTATGATTTTCTCGGCACTTTTTAGTGGCGGGTGAGCACTTGCTTGCCATTGCACACATAACATTTGCTGTATCCCACCTGCAGTATTCATAATATATTTGAGCGGGGCTTGCCACCAAGGACACATTGTATCTGCCATTGCTGCCTGCATCACCCGACTGGAACTTGGTTTTATGGTTTTATCTCCAAGCGGCCAATGTGGAATTTTATGTTCGTCCAAAATTTTATACCAATCATATAGGAGCTGGTTCCGCTCTTTATAAAGAGATGTATTTGATCTTCTCTCCTCATTTATCATTTTCTCTAGAACAATAGTTTGTGCATCGATTGTATTACCCCGCAAGCAAGATAATTCTTCAGCAGACTTATAAGTATGTTTGAATAATTGCTCCATGCCTAAGCGCAAGGCTTCCAAGGCACGGATTTCTAATTGTTCATCTGCATCGAGAGTAAAGCGTCCACCTATCGTTGCACCCAATACTGTATTGCGGCCATGCTCTACCAAAAAAGCCCATATATACACATAACACTCTATAAATAATGTGGATTTGCTCTGTAGCAATTGATGCATTCTATTCATCGCTTGATGTATGCCAATCATTATCTCTTCATGATTAGCTGCCGATCTAGCTGCATTTATTTGCAGAGAACTATTCGAAGCAAAAGGAAAACCAACACCTTCAAAACTCATCATTTTGGTTGAGCTAGCATCCATCCAAGCAAACTGAGCTGTGCTGTTTTGTAAATCCAACAGTCCTGCTGGCCAGACGGGTCTGTCTATTTGTGCTCGAGGTTTTATATTAAAATATATGTAACTCATACACACAACTGGGATCGCTAAAAACAGTAATACAGTAGACAATGATAAGTTTGGCAAAACAAGGTGAACTGGCACATGAGCTTGACGTCTATTGTGTATTTCCCTTTGTCTTTGCTCGGGTTGCGTACTCCTATAATGTTGATAATCAATAGAGTCTATATATTCCAGCAACGATAATCTTTGCTCCAGCATAATACGCTGCTGATCTTCAGCCTCGTCTGTAAGATGATTACGGATCTCTACCAGCGCTGCGACTGGGCGTTGAATGCTTTGATATACAGTAATATTTTGTTCATCATTTAAAGCAGCACTAGCATGCTTGATCGTTTCTTTAAAAGAAGGCAAGGTT
>JBEKTV010000017.1:0-9993 GCA_049515675.1 Gammaproteobacteria bacterium
TTTATTCCCCACTTTTAACGCCTAGCATGAAAAATGGCCACAAATGCGTCATTATCGATGAAACCCTTAAACAAACCGACCCAGAGCTTTATGAGCAAGTAATTGATTTTGCTAAAGATAATCATTTAGTGGTTTGTGATGAGGTTGAGGATTAACCATCATTGTGGACGCAACCTCGTCAATGTCGGGTTTTTAATTACTTCTTGTCCTCAAACACAAACTTATCATCTTTCACATTCACCAAAATACTATCCCCTGGCATAAATTTTCCAGCTAAAATATCCTGCGCAAGCGGATTTTCTATTTCTGTACCAATGACGCGTTTTAAGGGACGTGCGCCGTACACAGGGTCAAAGCCTTGTTCTGCGAGTTTATCTAGCGCCGCATCGCTGACTTTTAATTTTAAATCACGCTCGATTAAACGTTTTTGTAAAATTTGAATTTGAATTTGCGCAATTTGATGGATTTGTTTTTTATCTAAACCATGGAATACCACAAAATCATCGATACGATTTAAAAATTCAGGTTTAAACTCCCGCTCAACTACACTCATCACCGCTTCTTTTACCGCTTTAATATCATCATTAATTTTTAAACTTTGTAATAAATCAGAACCTAAATTAGAGGTCATGACAATAACGGTATTTCTAAAATCTACAGTGCGACCTTGACCATCGGTTAAGCGGCCATCATCTAATACTTGTAATAAAATATTAAACACATCAGGATGCGCTTTTTCAATTTCATCAAATAAAATTACCGCATAAGGTTTTCTGCGTATGGTTTCGGTTAAATGTCCGCCTTCTTCATAACCCACATAACCAGGAGGCGCGCCAATTAAGCGTGCGACTGCATGTTTTTCCATATATTCTGACATATCAATACGCACCAGCGCATCTTCTGTATCAAACATAAATTCTGCCAGCGCGCGGCAAAGTTCGGTTTTACCCACACCGGTTGGGCCTAAAAACATAAATGAACCTATTGGACGTTTTGGATCAGATAATCCAGCGCGTGAGCGGCGAATGGCATTGGATACTGCGCTAATGGCTTGATCTTGTCCAATCACGCGTTTATGCAATGCATCTTCCATATGTAATAATTTTTCTTTTTCGCCTTCTAACATTTTTGACACTGGAATGCCAGTCCAGCGTGAAACCACTTGCGCAATTTCTTCATCGGTTACTTTATTGCGTAATAATTTAAAGGGTTTATTTTTGGTGTTGGCAACAGCTTCTAATTGTTTTTGTAATTCTGGAATTTTGCCATATTGCAATTCTGACATTTTGGCTAAATCACCTTCACGTTGCGCAGCTTCCATTGCAATTTGCGCTTGCTCTAAAGATTCTTTTATTTTTGCGGAACCTTGTAAAGATGCTTTTTCTGCGGTTAATACTTCATCTAAGTCGGCATATTCTTTTTCTAAATTTTTTATTTCTGCTTCTAAATCTTTCAAGCGTTGTTTAGACGCTTCATCTTTTTCTTTTTTCAAGGCTTCGCGCTCGATTTTTAATTGAATTAAGCGTCGGTCAAGCTTGTCCATTTCCTCAGGTTTAGAATCAATTTCCATACGAATTAAGCTGCCAGATTCATCGATTAAATCAATCGCTTTATCCGGTAAATTACGATCGGTAATATAACGATGCGATAAATTTGCCGCGGCAATAATCGCAGGGTCAGTAATTTCAACCCCATGATGCACTTCGTAGCGTTGTTTCAAACCGCGTAAAATCGCAATCGTATCTTCAACAGAAGGCTCATTGACTAATACTTTTTGGAATCTGCGCTCAAGCGCTGCATCTTTTTCAATGTATTGACGATATTCGTTTAGCGTTGTTGCACCTACGCAATGTAATTCGCCTCTGGCTAATGCTGGTTTTAACATATTACCGGCATCCATAGCGCCTTCGGCTTTACCTGCGCCGACCATAGTATGTAATTCATCAATAAATAAAATTACTTGCCCTGCTTGTTTGCTTAAATCTTTTAATACGGCTTTTAAGCGCTCTTCAAATTCACCGCGGTATTTTGCGCCCGCAATTAAAGCGCCCATATCTAAGGCCAATACTTTTTTATTTTTCAAGCCTTCAGGGACTTCACCGTTTACGATACGTTGTGCTAAACCTTCCACAATTGCGGTTTTACCCACACCTGGTTCGCCAATTAATACCGGGTTATTTTTGGTTCTTCTTTGTAATACCTGAATGGTGCGACGAATCACTTCATCACGGCCAATGACGGGATCTAATTTACCTTCACGCGCACGCTCGGTTAAATCAATGGTATATTTGCCAAGCGCTCCTCGTTGTTCTTCCGCGCCTTGTTCTGTCACTTGTTCGCCTCCTCTGATATTGTCTATGGCTTTACTGATATTCTCACGTTTAGCGCCAGCTTTACGTAATATATCGCCCAATTGGCCTTTATCTTCACAGGCGGCCAAAATAAATAGTTCACTCGCGATAAATTGATCGCCCTTTTTCTTGGCCAGCACTTCAGTTTGATTAAAAATACGGTTTAATTCAGGCGTGATTTGTACTTCGCCTTCGGGATGCTTAAATTTTGCCGCATTATCTAGGGCACGATTTAATTCAGTTTCCAAGACATTGATATTCACACCGGCTTGTTGTAATAAATTACGCGCCATACTGCTGTCTTGGTCTAATAAGGCCTTCATGACATGAATGGCATCAATTGCGGTATGTTCGTGTTCTAAGGCAAGCGTTTGTGCGCTCGCAACAGCATCTGCAAAATTTCGGGTGAGTTGTTCAAAGCGCATGGTTGATCCTTATTTAAGCTCCCTTAGAGAATGGGGGCAAAATTAAGATTTTTCAAGCCGTTTTGGTAATAACCGTCATCATCCGCCCGGTTTCGCCTGGATTGCGTCTGTAGGAATAAAAACGCTGGGCATCAGAATAAGTACAATCTTCTTCGCCATAAATTTGGGTAATCCCTAAACGATTTAAATATAAACGCGCTAATTGGTGCATATTTAAAAAATAATGCCCTGGTTTTGCGCTGGGTTTAAAGGCTTGTTGATTATCAGGATGTGCATTCGTAAACGCGGTATAAACTTCTGGGCCAATTTCATAGACTTTGGAACCTATAGCAGGTCCTAGCCAAACTAAAATATCCTCTGGGTGAGCGCTAAAACATTCTAGGCCTTTAGCAATAATATTGGCTAATAAGCCGCGCCAGCCGGCATGTAAAGCGGCGATTTCTTGGCCGGATTTATCGCATATTAATACTGGTAAACAATCCGCAGTTCTTATGGCACAAGGTGTATTAGATAAGGTCGTGTAGCAAGCATCGGCCTCAATAATATCTTTAGGGGTATTTTCTTCTAGGATTAATACCTTATTGCCATGCACTTGATGCACGCGCTTTTCTATGGGGTGTTCTGTGCCGCGCAAGGTCATATAAGCTTGAATATTGGCGGGCGCTGGCCAAGCTGGGGTTATCATCATAATGGACATATAGGGTTCTCCTTTGTTATCATTTTAACATGAATATTCCAAAAAAAACCCGTGTGATTGTCGGCCTCTCTGGTGGCGTTGACTCTAGCGTCTGCGCGCTGTTATTAAAACAACAAGGTTATAGCGTCGAAGGCCTGTTTATGAAAAACTGGGAAGATGATGCCTATTGCCAAAATAATAAAGATAGGCAAGATGCACAAGCCGTATGCGATGTTTTAAATATTCCCTTACACACCGTGAATTTTTCTGCCGAATATTGGCATGAAGTGTTTGAGCATTTTTTAAAAGAATATCAAGCAGGACGCACGCCAAATCCCGATGTACTCTGTAATCAATATATTAAATTCGATGCGTTTTTAAAACATGCAAAATCACTTGGCGCTGATAAAATTGCCATGGGACATTATGCGCGTACGCGCACAACAAATCATACCGTTGAACTATTAAAAGGCTTAGATGCAAATAAAGACCAAAGTTATTTTTTACATCAGCTCAATCAAGCGCAATTAAAAGATGCGCTATTTCCCGTAGGTGAATTAGAAAAAACCAAAGTGCGCGCGCTGGCAAAACAAAATGGTTTACCTACACATGATAAAAAAGACAGTACTGGAATTTGTTTTATTGGTGAGCGTAAATTTAAAGCATTTTTGAGTGAATACCTGCCCGCGCAACCTGGCCCAATTGCAACTATCAATGGTGAAGTAATCGGCGAGCATACCGGTTTAATGTATTACACCCTGGGACAACGCCAAGGTTTAGGCATAGGCGGTATTAAAAATACACCAGAAGCACCTTGGTATGTGATAGAAAAAGATTTAAAACGTAATGTGTTGATTGTTGCGCAAGGCGATGATGAAAAATTGTACACACATACTTTATTCACCAATGACATCCATTGGATTTCAGGACAAGCGCCCAATTTACCTTTAAACTGTCATGCTAAAATCCGTTATCGGCAAAATGACCAAGCGTGTACTATCAGCCAAATAAATGACCATGAATATCGAGTCGATTTTGTCGATGCCCAACGGGCAGCAACACCTGGGCAATATGTGGTTTTTTATCAACTTGATTCATGTTTAGGCGGTGGTATGATCACAGCTATAGGGGATAAATAATAGTCATGGATACCAAAACACGTAATATTACCATTGCACTGGCCGGTGTATTTCAAGCCGCCTACCTAGTTAAAGAATGGGCACATAAAGGCCAAATGGATGAAGATGCGTTTTTGACCTGTATTAATAGCTTATTGGATCTTAATCCTGCAGATATGAATACAATTTACGGCGAGCCTGCACATTTAAAATTAGGGCTTAAAACCATGGTTGATTTTTTCAAGCAGGCGTCCGAAAATCGCGATAAAGAAATTGCCAGTTATTTTGTCAGCCTGATTATTTTACAACGCAAATTACGCAAGCATCCTGAAATGATGCAAAAAATCCACGACCGCATTCCTTTTGTGACCACACAAATTAAACATTTTGGGATACAACATCCGACTGTGACTGCCAATATTGCCGATATTTATAGCAGTACCTTGAGTCAGTTAAAATATCGCATTCATGTACAAGGCAATCGTGCTTATTTAGAATCAGAAACTGGCATCAATAAAGTGCGTGCACTATTATTAGCAGGTGTCCGAGCCGCGCTGTTATGGCATCAAGTCGGCGGCAGACTTTATCAATTATTTTTATTCCGCAAGCGTTTTGTGCTTGCCGCGCAAACATTACTTAACACCAACGAGACACCACATGACTAATTATTCATTAACCGCCTTATCTCCGCTAGATGGTCGCTATGCACAAAAATGTGATGCACTACGCCCGATACTCAGTGAATATGCTTTATTAAAATTTCGTTTAACTGTAGAAATTCATTGGCTGATTCATTTATCGCAGCAAAATGCAATCGCGCAGATTAAACCTATTAGTGATGCAGATCAAAAATTCTTACATCAAATTATTCATGATTTTACTGTAGATGAAGCACTTAAAATTAAAGACATTGAAAACACCACTAAGCATGATGTTAAAGCGGTAGAGTATTATTTAAAAAACAAAATTAAAGATCATAAAAATTTAGGCTTATTGGTTGAGTTTATACATTTTTCCTGTACTTCTGAAGACATTAATAATTTATCTTATGCCTTAATGCTAAAAGAAACCCAGGAAAAAATTCTAACCCCTGAACTTGAAAAATTAATTAAAAAATTATCTAGCATGGCGCATGAATATGCGCATTTGCCTATGTTATCACGCACACATGGACAAGCCGCCTCCCCTACTACCCTTGGTAAAGAAATTGCCAATGTGGTGGCGCGTCTTCAACGTCAAAGCAATTTATTAAATCATATCCGCATGTCAGGGAAAATAAATGGCGCCGTGGGTAATTTTAATGCGCACAGTGTAGCCTATCCAAATGTGGATTGGGTGGCGGTCAGTAAATCATTTGTTGAAAAACTTGGGCTAGATTTTCAAATGTTTACGACACAAATTGAACCGCACGATCAAATTGCAGAACTTTTGCATAATATCATTCGCATTAATACGATTTTAATTGATTTTGCGCGTGATATTTGGGGCTATATTTCTTTAGGTTATTTTGTGCAACAAGCAGTTGAAGGTGAAGTCGGCTCTTCTACTATGCCGCATAAAATTAACCCTATTGATTTTGAAAATGCTGAAGGAAATTTAGGGATAGCCAATGCCCTGGCATCGCACTTGGCTGAAAAATTACCGATTTCAAGATGGCAAAGAGATTTAACCGATTCAACCGTTTTACGTAATCTAGGCGTAGTATTTGGTCACGGACATTTAGCTTATACCGCTATTTTACAAGGCCTAAATAAACTTGTAGCCAATCCAAAAAAATTACACGAAGATTTAGAACAAAATTGGGAAGTGTTAGGAGAAGCCATTCAAACCGTCATGCGCCGCCATGGTATTAATGAACCCTACGAAAAATTAAAAGCCCTCACCCGCGGTAAAAAATTAACGCAAGCGATGTTACATGAATTTATCGATGCACAAGATTTGCCGATTGAAGTCAAAGAAGCGTTGAAAAAATTAACGCCTATGAATTACACCGGTTACGCCGAAAAATTAGTGAAAGAATATATCACAAAATAACTATCTGCAAAGGAATACGCAAAACGGTTGGCTCCCAGCCAAACGGGTCCTGTCACGCGATATTGTTTTAAGTGCTCGCAGGCTGCGCGCTTAAAACAACATCGCGTGCCACCCCTTTGGAATGAGATCTGTTTTTGTTTTGCGTATGCTTTATCCGGATAAAGCATACGCAAAACGCTACAGATCTATTTCCAAACGGGTGGCTGAAGGCATCCTTTTTCTCGCGCGCAGCTTGCGAGCACGAAAAAAGGATCCGAAGACAGGACCCGTTTGGCTGGGAGCCAACCGTTTTGCGTATTCCTTAAGCAGATTCTAAATTTTTTGCGTTGTGCTTGGCCAAATATAACCAAGTATCAATCACAGTATCTGGATTTAAAGAAATACTATCTATCCCTTCTTCAATCAACCACTGCGCAAAATCAGGATAATCCGAAGGCCCTTGACCACAAATACCGATATATTTATTTTCATTACGGCAAGTATGAATAGCGCGATGAATGAGTGCTTTTACTGCGCCGTTACGTTCATCAAAGGTGGCGGCGACTAAGCCTGAATCTCTATCTAAACCTAAAGTCATTTGGGTTAAGTCATTTGAGCCTATTGAAAAGCCATCAAAATGTTGCAAGAAATCTTCAGCAAGTAGGGCATTGGATGGAATTTCACACATCATGATCAAACGTAAGCCGTTTTTACCACGTGCTAAACCATGTTTTGCTAATAATTCCACTACGGTTTTTCCTTCAAGCGGTGTACGCACAAACGGTACCATGATTTCAATATTGGTTAAGCCCATTTCATCACGTACATATTTTAAGGCTTGTGCTTCTAGCGCGAAACAATCTTTGAATGAATCGGAAATATAACGTGAGGCGCCACGAAAACCTATCATAGGATTTTCTTCAGTAGGCTCATAACGTGCACCACCAATTAAATGTGCATACTCATTAGATTTAAAATCAGATAAACGCACAATCACAGGTTTAGGTGCAAATGCGGCGGCGAGGGTTGAAATACCTTCAATTAATTTTTGTACGTAAAAATTAACGGGATCAGAATAACCTGCCATCGCTTGCTTAATTTTAGCTTTTACTTCCGCAGTTTGATCATTAAAATTCAGCAGCGCTTTTGGATGCACGCCTATCATACGATTAATAATAAATTCTAAGCGCGCAAGACCAACACCATGATTAGGTAGACGTTGAAAATCAAACGCTCTATCGGGATTACCGACATTCACCATAATTTTTATCGGTAATTTCGGCATGCTATTTACGCTGTGTTTTTCAATTTTAAACGGAATTTGTCCCGCATAAACATTACCCGTTTCACCTTCAGCACAAGAAACGGTAACTGCGTCCCCGGTTTTTAAAATTTGTGTGGCATGATTAGTACCGACAATTGCAGGAATACCGAGTTCTCTTGCAATAATTGCAGCATGACAAGTACGTCCACCACGATTAGTGACAATCGCTGCTGCTTTTTTCATTACGGGTTCCCAATCCGGATCGGTCATATCCGCAACCAATACATCACCTTCTTGCACTTGATTCATTTCATCAACAGATTTCACGCAACGCACAATACCAGAACCAATACGCTGACCAATTGCGCGTCCTGTGACTAATACTTTTCCTTTACCATTTAATTGGTAACGCTCAACAGATTGACCTTTTTGACTGTTCACGGTTTCAGGACGTGCTTGCAGAATATAAAGTTGTCCGGTGTTACCATCTTTTGCCCATTCAATATCCATAGGACGTTTATAATGATTTTCAATCAATAAAGCGTAACGACCCAATTGCTCAACTTCATCATGCGTTAAACAAAATTCATTTTGTAATACGGTATCTACCGGTACAATTTTTACGCGCTCATTACTACCAGCTTCGGCATAAATCATTTTTTGATGTTTTGCGCCTAAAGTTTTACGCAATAGCGCTGGTTTTTTAGCTTGCAATGCCGGTTTATAGACATAATATTCATCGGGATTAACGCTACCTTGTACAACGGTTTCACCTAAACCATAACTTGCATTGACAAACACAACTTGATCAAAACCAGATTCGGTATCGAGGGTAAACATCACGCCGCTTGCGCCACAATCACTGCGTACCATTTGCTGAATACCAGCAGATAATGCAATTTTTTCATGCGGATAACCTTGGTGCACACGATAGGCAATGGCTCTATCAGTAAATAATGAAGCAAATACTTTTTTAATTGCAATTAAAATATTATTCAAACCTTGCACATTTAAAAATGTTTCTTGTTGGCCGGCAAATGATGCATCGGGTAAATCTTCTGCAGTTGCACTTGATCGCACGGCAACAGAAAATTTTTGTCCAAGCTCTTTGGTTAAACGTTGATAAGCTTGCTCAACTGCGCTCATCAATTCAGCACTTAAAGGTTGTGCCATAATCCATTCGCGAATCGTTTTACCTGCGCTTTGTAATTGATCCACATTGTCTACATCTAATTTATCAAGCAACGCATTAATCTTGTCAGTCAAACCATTTTGATCTAAAAACTCACGATACGCTTGCGCAGTCGTGGCAAAACCTGTTGGCACTTTGACACCGACTGAAGATAAATTTTGAATCATCTCCCCTAAAGATGCATTTTTACCACCAACGCTATCTATGTCGGTAAGACTCACTTGATTTAACCAAATAATGGGTTCATGGGTAGGCATAGTGTTTTCCTTTAGTGTATGATTCATAACAAGCCCACTATTATAATGTGAAACGATGGAAAAACGTAGCTTATTTTTTATCTCTGATGGCACCGGTATTACCGCCGAGACTTTAGGGAATAGCTTAATCAGTCAATTTGAAAACTTAGAATTCAATAGCACTATCATACCCTATGTCGATGATATCAGTAAGGCAGAAAAAGCTGCTGATTTAATTACTAAAGCATTCGAAAAAGACGGCCAAAAGCCTTTGGTCTTTGCAACCCTAGTCAATAAAGAGATTCATGCTTATTTGAGTAAAGCACCTTGTATTTTGTTTGATTTCTTTACCCCATTTATTCATAGATTAGAAGAAGAGTTAAAAATGCCGTCTAACCCTACCATAGGCCGCGGTCATGGCGTGCAAAATACCCATGTTTATAATGCGAGGATTGCTGCGATTAATCATACCTTGAGTACTGATGATGGGCTTAATACCAATCATTATGACCATAGCGATGTGATTTTATTAGGTGTATCACGCTGTGGTAAAACCCCCACTTGCCTATATATGGCGATGCAGCTTGGTCTTAAAGCGTCTAATTATCCATTTACCGATGAAGTCCTAGAGACCCAAAAACTGCCTGAATATTTATTGAGGAATATCAATAAGTTATACGGATTAACCATACAACCTGAATATTTACAAAAGATTCGT
>JBEKTV010000018.1:0-9861 GCA_049515675.1 Gammaproteobacteria bacterium
ATTGAGAATAAAATTATTATGATATTATTAATTGATAATAGATATGGCGCTAGATTGTCTGACTTGGGCAATTTTTTCACCATCCCAAATATAATCTAAATGACAACCTTGAGTGGGAATACTCATGGCTTTAGGGCGAAAAATAGCAACACAATGAGAGTCGGGTTTTCTCACGCTAGGATAATATAATCCCCAAGTATTTTTCCCCCGTAAATTTTTTGCAAATGTTTGACTGATAAAATATTGAGCCGGATCAGGATCTAATAATTCAGCATGTTTTTCTAAGGAAAGAGTTTCTAGTGGTTGCACAATAGTTGCAATATATTCACGCATTTGAATTAAACAAGACATTTCATTGGAGGCGCGTAAAAAACGCTCGCGATGAAAAATAGTTTCGGCTATGGCACTTGCTAATGAATCACCCGCATAATAAACACCATAACTACCATCTGTAAATCGCGACACACCAGGGTGAGTAAATGCCGCCATAAGTGGTGTTGCGCCAGGACCTAAGACCCAATCATCGCGATGAATTAAATAAATATCACCTTGTTCGTTTTTTAAACGATCATTGGTCAGTCCTTCTAACTCTGCCAATTGTTCTAATTCTTCGGCAGATTCTGCCCAATCAAAAAATGAAATAGTTGGAAATCGCGTTGGGATTAAGCGATGTGTAGTTAATCCTATCATTAATAACCGCGCCAAAAATCTAAAAATCGACGCACTTCTGCTAATCTGACTAGGCTGCCTTCCAGCATATAACTTCTGGGCGTAATACCATTGAAAGGGGCCAAAGTATTAGCACGATTAATCCAGGTTAAGGCTTGCTCGCTATCAGTAAATAAAATACGCAGGGCCTTATAAATCCCCAATAAATATGAAATACGCTCTTTTTGGTCACGATTTAAGCGAACATTATGTTGGCCAAGCCCTTTGTAATATGAAGAATGCGGCATATCGCCCATTAAGCGGCGGCCTTCTTCCTGGTCAAATTGAAATTTTTGCACCAAGTTTTGAATGGCCTTCCAGGCGGTTTGGTCTGAAATTTCTTTATTAATCAATGGGTTTTGTATCATGTGTGCCTCTATGATATAAGTATAATCCATATATAGATTAAAGTCTATATATGGATTAACGCATTAACACAAACTCTTCAGCAATTGTTGGATGTATCGCAAGCGTATTATCAAAATCCGCTTTAGTTGCGCCGGCTTGAATTGCAGCAGCAAAACCTTGAATAATTTCCCCCGCATTTTCGCCTACCATATGTGCGCCTAGGATTTTGTTAGATTTTTTATCGACAATTAATTTCATAAAGTTTTTTTCATCACTGCCAGTGAGCGTGTGTTTTAAGGCGCGAAATGTAGATTGAAAAATGGCGATGTCTTCATATTGTTTGCGCGCATCAATTTCAGTTAAGCCTACTGTGGCGACATTCGGTTTGCAAAAAACCGCGGTGGGTAATAAATGACTTTGCAGACGTCGATTCATGTGTGCAAATAAATTATCAGCCACAATATGACCTTCTGCGATGGCAAGTGGTGTTAGCTGCGGCCCACCAATCACATCGCCAATGGCATAAATATGGGGAATATTGGTTTGATAAGCGTCATTCACAATAATGCTTTCATTTTTACGCAGCTTTAAGCCAATTTTATTTAATTGTAATTGATGCGTGCGCGGGCGTCTGCCGGTTGCAAATAAAATTAAATCTGTGGTTAAAGGTCCCTGCGCATAATCATTAAAACGTACGAGTAACTGTCCATCTACTTTTTCAATTTGATGTATATCGGTACCCAGCATTAAATGAATGCCTTTTTTGGTAATCTCTTGGCCTACAAATTCACGAATACTTTGATCAAAACCACGTAATAATAAATCACCACGATGGATTAAAGTGGTGTCAACATTCAGACCATGAAAAATCCCAGCAAATTCAACGCCAATATAACCACCGCCGACAACAATGGCGCGCTTAGGTAATTCTGACAAATGAAAAGCTTCGTTTGAAGTAATTGCTAATTCTTGGCCTGGAATATCTGGCTTATCAGCTTCACTGCCTGTAGCAATTAAAATAAAATCTGCTTGATAATTTTGATCATTCACACGCACCGTGTGCTCATCTACAAATGTTGCAAAGCCTCTTAAAATAGTGACGCCTGCATCTAATAATAATTTTTCGTAAATATGATTAAGACGATTAATTTCTTTATTTTTATTATCAAGCAAGGTTTGCCATTGAAATTGCAAGCCATCTATTTCAAAACCATAACCCGCTGCATCACGTTTGATATCATGAAAATCAGCAGCAATGGTAAATAATTTTTTTGGAATACAGCCAAGATTCACACATGTGCCGCCTAAATCACTGCTTTCAATCACAGCCACACGCGCGCCATGTTTTGCCGCAATACGACTGGCGCGCACGCCACCACTGCCTGCGCCTATGACGATAAAATCAAAATCATATTTCATATTCTTCAGTTGTTTCCACGGTTAAATGTTTACTGTTTTTAATGCCAAGGGCTTTAAGATCTTCAGCACGTTTAATGATATTACCTTTACCAGTTTTGAGTTTATTATAAGATTTATCAAAAGTCACAACGCAGCCTTGTAATTTGCGGCCTAAATCATCTAAGTCTTCCACAAAGGCGACAAATTTATCATACATATCTCCTGCTTTTGCGGCAATTTGTTGCGCGTGGCGATTTTGATATTCAAAGCGCCAAATATTTTCTATGGTACGTAAAGTCGCGAGCAAAGTTGTGGGTGTGACCATGACGATATTGCGTGATAAGGCATCATTAAATAATTCCACATCATGTTGCATTGCAAGCGTTAGCGCAGGTTCAATTGGTACAAACATCAGGACAAAATCTAAAGTTTTGATGTCTAATAATTTGTGATAATCTTTGTCGCTTAATAGTTTGATATGATTTTTAAGTGAGCTTAAATGGGCATCCATGGCTGCTTTTTTATCGATTTCATTTTCACTGGCGCAATAACGCTCATACGCATTCAGTGATACTTTTGCATCAATAATAATATCTTTATTTTCCGGTAAATGCACAATGACATCGGGTTGATAATGTTTACCTTGATCATTTTGCAAATGCATTTGTACGGTATATTCCCGATCTTTTGCTAAACCTGATTTTTCCAGCACGCGCTCTAAAATCATCTCACCCCAAATGCCTTGGGTTTTATTCTCACCTTTTAATGCCGAGGTTAATTTAACCGCATCTATACTCATTTGCTGATTCAAGGTTTTGAGTTGAATAATTTCCTGCGCAAGCGATAAGCGGTCGCGGCTTTCTTTTTCATACACATCATTGACTTTCTTTTCAAAATCTTTAATTTGATCGCGCAGGGGATTGAGCATGCCTTCAAGATTTTGCTTATTTTGATCGGTAAAGCGCTTACTTTTATCTTCTAGAATATTGTGGGCAAGTGATTGGAATTCATGTTTTAAATGTTGCTTGGCTTCTTCGAGAAAATTCAATTTCTCCGTGTGTTGCTTGCGTTCTTGCTCAATTAGCGTTTTTGTTTTCAATAACTGCTCTCTCAAGAAAATACTATAAAGTGCAAAGCTTACACAAAGTGCACTTAATAAAATGATAATGGTCATAAACAGTTCCTTGTCTTTGTATTCATACTCATTATAATAACAAGTTTGGAAGAATGAATAAGCATATTTCCCCATTATTTATTAGTTAGGCGCTCAACATGAAAGAAGTCATTGTTCAACTTATTCAAACTGCATTAAAGACTTTGCAAAATCGTGAAGAATTGGTGGATGTTAACATTGAACCGCAACTCACGCATACCAAAAGCCCAGAACATGGTGATTTTTCCAGTAACATTGCCATGATTCTAGCCAAAAGCAATCAAAAAAATCCGCGTGAGCTTGCGCAAAAAATTGTTGAGGTGATGCCAGCGCATGAGTCGATTAAAAAAATTGAGATTGCAGGCCCTGGATTTATTAATTTTTTTGTGAATGCAGCCACAATTATCGATGTGGTTACAGAAATTTTGCGCGAACAAGAACGTTACGGTTTTGACCCTAAACGCGAGTCTTACAAAATTAATATTGAATTTGTGTCCTGTAATCCAACAGGCCCGCTACATGTGGGTCATGGACGTAATGCGGCAACCGGGGCTAGTATTGCGAATCTATTATCAACTATTGGTTATAAAGTGCATCGTGAATATTACGTCAATGATGCCGGCAGACAAATGGCGATTTTGGCAACTAGTGTTTGGCTGCGTTATTTACAGTCTTTCGGTGCAAAATTTACTTTCCCAAGCAATGGCTATAAAGGCGAGTATATTTTAGAAATTGTAGAAGTGTTAAAGCAGCAAGTTGCAGACTCATTGATTAAACCCATAGACCAAGTATTTTTAAATGTACCACCTGATTTTGATGAAGAAAAAAATACCGGCGATAAAGAGGCGCATATTGATGCGATAGTCACTAACGCACAAAAATTATTAGGTTCTACGAATTATGATTTAGTTTTTGAATTAACCTTAGATGCGATTTTAACTGATATTCGCGAAGACTTAGGTGAATTTGGCGTAATGTTTGATGAATGGTTTTCTGAGCGCGAATTATTATCAAGTGGTACGCAGCAACGTGTATTGAGTAAATTAGAACAACTCGGACATGTGTATGAGGAAGATGGCGCAAAGTGGTTTAGGGCCACAGATTTTGGTGATGAAAAAGATCGAGTTTTACAACGTAAAAATGGGCAATTTACCTATTTTGCCAATGATGTGTCTTACCATGTGTTTAAGTATGAACGTGGCATTGATAAAATGATAGATGTATTTGGCGCTGATCATCATGGTTATGTCCCCCGTATGCAAGCAGCATTGAAAGCTTTAGGCTACAGTTCCGAGCTTGGCGATATTCTGGATGTGGTTTTAGTACAATTTGCGATTTTATATCGTGGCGATAAACGCGTACAAATGTCGACCAGAAGCGGCTCTTTTGTCACTTTACGAGAATTGCGTCAAGAAGTTGGCAATGATGCGGCACGCTTTTTTTATGTCATGCGCAAAGCCGATCAGCATTTAGATTTCGACTTAGATTTAGCAAAATCACAATCTGCTGATAATCCGGTTTATTATATTCAATATGCGCATGCGAGAATTTGCAGCGTATTTCGGCAGCTGCAAGAGCAAAATATTGCTTATGATGAAATACAAGGCTTAGCTGCTTTGACCGAGTTAAATTCCAGCTACGAGCAGGCATTACTGCGATCCCTTGCAAGTTATAAAGATTTACTTGAGCGTGCTGCTCTTGCTTATGAACCGCATCGTTTGGCACAGTATTTGCGTGATCTTGCTCACCAGTTCCACAGTTATTACAACGCCCAGCGTTTTATTGTGGAAAATGGTGGGGAAATGATGCAAGCACGATTGGTTTTACTCTTAGCAGTGAAACAAATTATGGTTAATTGCTTGCATATTTTAGGTGTATCAGCACCCGAGAGAATGTAAAAAATGGGAAGAGATTTTGCCAGGAAAGGCCAACATAAAACCAGTCGTGATTCAGGTGCTTCTAGCTATTGGTTGTGGTTATTAGCAGGGACATTGATTGGCATGATCATCAGTGCTATTGCACTGTTTAAATTATTCCCAGTGATTTATCCTAAGATTGCAGATTTAGAATCTGCAAAAGTCGTGGCACAAAAACCTGCCGAACCTGTAAAAGAAGCGCAAAAACGTACACCACAGTTTGATTTTTATAGCTTATTACCCGAATTAGAAGTCGTGGTGCCAGAACAAACACCAAGCGCCGAAGCCATTGCCATTGCCCCTACCGATGTTGATGAAGCGCAAACACCACATGAAAATGCGCATGAAAAATCCTATCGTTTACAATTAGGCTCATTTAAGAAATTTGAAGATGCGGACAGATTAAAAGCGCAAATGGCATTAAGCGGTATCCAAGTCGAAATTGAAGCCGTGACTTTAGGCAATAATGAAAATTGGTTTCGCGTTCGCTCAGCGCCCTATACCGACCGCGCAAGTGCAGAATCCATCAAATCACAATTACAAGCGCAGTCGATACAGAGTTTGTTGGTAGAGGATAAGGGCTAAAATTTAGCTATTTATTTTTTATATTCATCAGATATTCGATTAGTTCGTGAACTCTTGTAGATGGATTGTCTGTTCTATTTTTTGTTTGTTGGATATTATTCTTTTTTGCGCGCTTAATGGCAATTTTTAATTTAGATTTTGTTTTTCCAAAGATATTTTCATGTCCTTTTTTGTAATCTTTGATATATTTTTTAAGATCTCTAACAACTTGTTCTCCAGCTGATTTACTTTGGCGAGTCCCAAGGTAGGGGCGTGTGCTATCTTCGAAATGTAATAAAAGCCAATATTCGAAACAAGGAACGGAAGTGATCGCGTGGATTGGAATAGAATTTTTTTTATTTTCACGTAATGAGGTAATGCGTTTCAACGCTTTATCGTATTGTGGGTGCTCATCTTTGTCAAAAACACAATAAACACAATCATAATCATTAGTTTTATTGAACTCCTTAATTGCCATCTCAACAATTTTTTTAGGATCTGCACCTGCGCGTAATATTTTAATATTTGCATTATTTAATTTTAAATCGTCACAAAACTCTCGCAAGTAATAAGGTTCAGTTTTTTCCCCTTCACAAACAATCAGCACAACATCATAAGATGATCGTTGTGAAATCTTTCTTTGCAACTGTTTTAGAGTTTTTTCTTTTATTTTATGATGTAAATCTTCTGAGCCCATTTAAAACTTCCATTCTCCAATATAAGGTAGTGCGCCATATCGTCCTTGTAGATATCCTTTACCTATAGCTTCGTTTTTACGCGGACTGAATTCTAATAATGAATACAACTGTGTAGAATTCATTTTGTCTTTTTCAACAAACCATATTTGATCTCTTCTTAACAGCTCATTGTCTAGTAAAGAAGTATCATGTGTTGTGAAAATAAGTTGCGCATTTTTATGATTTGTTTTTGGATTACAAATAAGTTCAATTAAAAAACGAACCATTAAAGGGTGTAATCCACTATCGAGCTCATCTATTATCAATATTTTCCCGTTATCTAATGCATTGATCCAATCGCCAGCATAAGCAAATAACCTTCGAGTACCCATGGACTGATATTGTAACTCTATAGGGATATTTCCAGTGTGAATAAAGTATATTTTAGGAACAGGTGCATTTTCATCTATTTTAATATCAATGCAGCTAGGCTCTGCATTTTTCATAAGCTGTAAAAGTTTCTTTTTACCCATTTCAGTATTAAGTAAATCTATAGTTGCTTTTGAATCAAATGCTTTTGAATAAAATGCTGTTGAAATGGTTGGATCACGAAGTAAGAGATCGTCTAAGAACCATTCAAAAATTGGCGCTAGTTGTTTATTATTTAATTTAACGGCATTGGATAAAAAAAGAACATTTTCTGGTGTTAATTCACTAAGCTGTTTTCCACCTTTAAAAAATTTTTGACTAAACTTCCAAGTATAATCATTATTATTATATGCTCGGCTAAACCATTTTTGTGCATGACCTTGTGGGTACGCAAATAACCACTCTTCGAAAACGCGATGGGTATCAGCTGTAAAACCATATTGATATCTTACTTTATTTTTAATAAAAGTAATTTCAAATTCACTGGGTTGATGACGACTTGCTTCATTAAAAGAGAAACTCTGGGTTGGGATTTTGTCTCCATGTTGAAATTTTGTCCCTGAATTTAAGATAAACATTCTCATAAATGCAAGCGCATTCAATAAATTACTTTTACCGCCGGCATTAGGCCCATAAATAACCGCCGCACGAGCTAGGCGAAACTCTGGCTCAAGATTTGTAATACATACATTTTTTTCAAGTTCAGTTCCTGGGCCCGCAACCATGCTAAGGGTTTGCCTTTTATATATTGACCAAAAATTACTGACATTAAATTCAATGAGCATTGTATCAACCTAAGTATAAGATTTATTTACTTTTTATCAAATTATTGCATAAAAAATGCAAAATGTCAATAAAAAGTATAATTCTACAATATTTAGGCTCTGCTTTCCTTGTTCAGAAGGAAGGTTTACAGTAAATCTGTCAAAAACGACGCTTCATGATCTATCATCATTTGTCTTTGCACTTGCCAATCATTTTCACTTTGCGTTGCAGTTAAAAAAGTAGTTTGATTATTTTCGTAATGATTACCAATCAATAGCCATTTTTGCTGCAGTTCATCGAATGTTGCGCCAACGTAAATATCACTCATTTGATTTTTAATATTGTAAGAGCAATCTTGCCAGGATTGATTGGATTTTCTGCAAAGGATCTGGCTAGATAATAAATAATCATCAGGCGTAAAGTGCGAAACCACATTGATTTGTATTAAATCCCCTTTAGCATTTTGCACTAAGCTTTGTACGCCGACAGATGGAAATTCGCTATCAGTGCAGTCATGCCAAAATAAATCATTATCATGTTTGCAAATCGATTTGAATAAATTTTTTCCGCCCATGCCAACAGCAAGCCAAAGATTTTCTTTGGGTAAATATTGCAAAGCATTAAAAGCAAAAATGCTGTGATACTGTGATTGATCAGGGTCATTGATAATTACATCACATTGTTGCCAGGTTTTATTTTTTTCTTGCAGACAAAACGCGGGAATAATGGTTTGACCATTTATCCAATCGCGTGTGCCGCTTAAAACCATCCATTGTTGATTGCCAAAACTGACCGCACCTTTTGTATAAAAACCTTGGGTATTTTGTGAAGGTGAACAATTTTGCCACTCCTGATTTGCGCTTAAACAAGTTGCCAATAATTCACCTTCCGCGCCGTTACCAATAATTAAAAATTCATCATGATTATTCATAGAAGCTGAACTGAAATAGCCATAGGCCTCATCTGGACTGCAATTGTACCAAGTGGTTTCTTCATCATTTTTACAAGCAGTGACTAAAGTTGCAGTCTCATGATTAAAGCCAAAGGCAATAGAGTCATTAAGTCCCTTAAATAAATAGTCATAATGGCCGGGCGCAGTATTTTCTGTATCGTGACAATTGTTGATCCATTGTCCTTCATCAAAGCAGTAAACTAAGAGTGGATGGGTATTAAATTGTTCGGCGATGGCGATATTTGATGCAAAGATGTTCTGATAGATAGATGATAGAATTAAAAGCAATAATATTTTCATTAAATAATCCTTTATGTTTTGAATTGCCGATCATTTTATATTGATTATGTTTTAAAGCAAGCATTTTTTGCAATGAGAGCGGGATCTGGATGACGGGCGAAATATCTTCGCTTATCCCCCTAGAAAATGTATAATTCCTATCATTTATCACCATTTGGGAGCGATTATGGAACAATTTCATGGAACCACCATTGTTTCTGTGCGTAAAGGTAATGAAGTCGTCATTGGCGGTGATGGACAAGTGAGTTTTGGCCATACTGTCATGAAAAGTAATGCGAAAAAAGTGCGTAGACTTTACCGTGACCAAGTGTTAGCAGGATTTGCCGGTAGTACTGCAGATGCCTTCACTTTATTCGAATTATTTGAAAATAAATTAGAAAAACACGGCGGACATTTAGTGCGCAGCGCAGTTGCCCTTGCCAAAGATTGGCGTACCGATAAAATTTTACGTCGTCTTGAAGCATTACTTGCGGTTGCTGATCAAAGCGCATCACTGATTATTACCGGAAGTGGCGATGTGATAGAACCTGAAAATAGTTTAATTGCCATTGGTTCTGGCGGCCCGTACGCACAAGCCGCAGCACGTTCTTTATTAGAAAACACAGAATTATCGGCGCGCGATATTGTCGAAAAATCTTTACATATTGCTGC
>JBEKTV010000019.1:0-9853 GCA_049515675.1 Gammaproteobacteria bacterium
GTACTAAATAATCAATATGCTGTGCGCCCATGTTGCGTAAGCATTTGACACCAACAGCAACGCTAGTCGCGCCATCAGCATCAAAATCACCGACAAATAAAATTCTTTGTTGCGCTTGCAAGGCATTGGCTAAAATTGCAACCGCTTCATCAATACCTTTTAAATCTTGATAAGCTAATAAATGTTGAGTTTTTAATTCACAAGGCGCAGACATGCCGCGAGATGCATAGATTTTTGCTAATACAGGATGCAATTGCGCAAATGCTTGAGGAATCTCAGGCACAGTCCGGTGGATAATAGTTTTTCGCATAAACATCCTTGTAAAATTCGTACGGGCGAATGATTATTCGCCCCTACGGAAGATTATGTTTTCTTTTTTATGATATCATATCTTTATGCAAATCAACGAAGACAGCCCATTAACCGAATTTCTAGTCACTGCCTATGAAGCCGGCACGATTTGGGTCAATCAAATCCCCTATTCCCATTCCATCATTTTAACGCCAGAGCAAGTAGAACTCTGGGATGGCGATTTTCATAAACTCTTAAAAAACAATATCGAACTTGTACTGATTGGTACTGGCACTGCTGCCAAGCTTATTATGCCAGAACAGCTGGTCATGTTTTATGAAAAAAATATAGGTGTAGAAGTGATGAACACACAAGCGGCTTGTCGTACTTATAATTTGCTGGCAAATGAAGGACGTAAAGTGATTGCAGGTTTACTCGTTTGATTCAATGCGCAAATCAGGATAAACGCGAATGGTTTCAATTTTATTGTCTTTGACGGTTAACACTTCCAGCGGATAACCATTTAAGCGTAAACAAGTGCCTGAATGTGGAATCAATTCTAAATATTCAATAATCACACCGCTTAATGTTTTAGCGCCTTCTGTTGGTAACTCCCAACTCATCATACGATTAAGTTCACGAATCGCCATGGTGGCGTCGATAATAAACGTACCATCTTCTTGCGGATGCACATATTTTGTTTCAGATGAAATATCGCTAGTGTATTTACCAATCACTTCTTCCAAAATATCTTCCAGCGTTACTAAACCTTGAATATCACCGTATTCATCGACGACTAAACCAATACGTTTTTTACTGTTTTGAAAATTGGTCAACTGCTTCATGAGTGATGTGCCTTCAGGAATAAAATAAATTTCTTCCGCGGCGTTGATTAAACCTTCTTTATTAAAACTGCCTTTATTAAATAGACTCACCAAATCACGCATATGCAACATGCCAGTGACATTATCTATCGTATCTTGGAATAAGGGTATACGTGTATGACGACTGTGAGCTAATTGCATGCTGATCGTATCCCAATCTTCTTGCAAATCAATACCGGTAATTTCATTACGCGGCACCATGACTTCATCTACTGTCACTTCTTTTAAATCAATTAACCCAAGTAAAATATTTTTACTTTGTGTAGGAATGGTTTTGCCATGTTCGGCAACAATAGTGCGCAATTCTTCTATGGTGACATGTTCTGTACCTAATGTCGGTTTACGCATGCCAAAAGCATACAAAATACCATTAACTACGCCATTAGTCAGAATCACTAAAGGATAAAGTAGGAAAAAAATCCAGCCTAAGGGCCAACATAATATAAACGCCAAGCGCTCAGGATAATGTGCTGCAACCGTTTTTGGCATAATCTCACCAAAAATCAGCACAATCAAAGTTAATACAATTGCAGAAACCAACACGCCCACTTCGCCCATGACTTGTACGGCAATCACTGTAGCTAAAGCAGACGCCAAGATATTACTAAAGGTATTACCAATCAGAATCGTCCCTAACAGACGGTCAGGACGTTTTAACAGCCGTTCAGCACGCTGCGCGCTTTTATTCTTATGCGATTTTGCCAAATGATGTAGGCGATAACGGTTCAGTGTCATCATCGCTGTTTCTGAACTTGAGAAAAACGCAGAAAACACCAAAAGAATAAAAAGAAAAACAACCGAGATTATAAGGGGAAGTTCTTGCAAAGTAAGGGGTTACCTTTTGTTACCAATCAAGACTACTTTTTAGCAAAAATTTGGCATTGATGCAAGTGGCAGCGCATGTGTTATTTGATAAACTTATGCAGCACGCCTTGAATCAATTCCTGACTCGGAAAATGCAAATAAGAACTCTCGTCATTATCGTAACGATTCACGTTCATTTGTACGATGATTAAAATATTCTTTTCAGGAAGCCAAACAAATGTTGAGCCATACCCTGGAAAAGTACCAGCATAAGAAATAATTTCACCCAATTTAGGACTTCTGGCTATGCCCAAACCTAAACCAAATGTTGAATGAGGTAAACTTAATTTATTATCAGGAATAGCAACGCCCTTTAACATTTCTTTTAATTGCTTTGCGGGAATAATATCTTTTTTAATTAATAAATGTCCGATCCACTTTTCCAGATCCGTTGTACTCATTAACATACCGCCGCCTGGAGGACCTATATTACTCACATTTTTTACCAAAATAGTTGCGGTCATGTCTTGATTATTATCATAGCCATGAGCCGTTCGTTTTAAAATTTCTGGAGAATATTTATCATCACTATAATAACTATTTTTTAAAGCCAGCGGTTTAAAAAATTCAGATTCAAATATTTTAGCTAAAGGCTGCTGAGTTTTATTTTCAATAATTTTTCCTAATAAAATATAATTAGTGTTTGAATAACGCCATGCTTGTCCTGGCTTAAAATAATCAGTCTGTTGATAGGCAGAATCAAGAATTTGTTCGCTAGTCCAAGTCTCTTGAAAATTATTGTTAAGATTCTTAATCCACAAAGGATCTTCGGTAAAGTTTACAATACCACTGGTCATATTTAATAATTGCTTGATGGTAATATCTTTCCAACGCGGATATTGCGGGAAATACGCGCCAATTATTCACAAAATTTTGTAAATCTGCTTTTCCATCGCTCGCAAATGTCGCCCATGAAAACAGCATTGTTAACATGAAAATAACCGTTTGTTTTTTGAATATATTTACATTTACCATGGGCGCATTATACCTCACATATAAATAAGATGTGGAATTAGCCAATTGATAACAAATTAATATGCATTTTTTTAGCTGCTTTTATAAATTTTTTATCTAAGGTTGCAAATTTTTCAGCACGTTTGCTGGATGCAAGGTGTAGTGCATCCGCAAAATCAAAACCTGCTTCATACCATTGTAAAGTTTGAGTAATAGTTTGGGGATCTTCTATGGTTATCTGGGGAAGACCTAATAATTTTTTAAATGCATTAAGAATGGTTTTGGTGTCAAGTTGATAGGTATAACGCAGCACCCATTCTGTTTCTAATAATACGCTTTTAGCTATAAAGACTGCATTTTTTTCAATGAGTTCTACTATATATTGTACCTGTTTCTTATCATCATTAGTTAACAAACGCACGACTAAATTAGTATCAATCCCTATCACGATGCTTTGCTCCTAATGCTATTCCTGCTTCCATTTCATCCAAAGATTTCTTTTTACCTTTATACCCTGTGCAGCCTACTACATCCTGAATGCTGCTCGCTTTAACCGCTTTCACTGGTTTAAGTAAAATCCCCTCTTCCATTTCCATGACAGTAAAATTTAGACCTGGCTGCCAATGATGTGCATCCCGAATAGCCTGTGGAATAATAATCTGGCCTTTGCTTGATAACCGTGTAGTTTCCATCAATACCTCCAAAAAGTAAGACTGAGGTAAGATTATAGCCAATATATACGTTATGCGCAACATTTTACTGATCTAATGCTCAATCATAACATAGCGAATCTTTTTCGTGCAATCGTAAGCGTCTAAGAAAATCATTAATGATAATAATTGACTATTCGTGTATTTTCTGTTGAATCGCTTGGGTGTCAATGAAGATCCGGTCACAGGTTCCGCCCATTGCAAACTCGCCCCTTATTGTGTTTATTTGACGGGGGAGGCGGTTACGATGATTAAAGGTGATATTTTAGAATAATTATCGAGCGCTTTTTAAAATCATGTTGATATTCCTGGCTATTTTGTAGTATATGAAAAAATAGCCAAAGTATAAAAGCACATTTACTTTATACCCCGGCTTATGTCATGATTCCCTGATTATTTCCATTTGAGGTCCATTATGTTTGAAAATCTAAGCTCCCGCTTACAGCAAACGATACAACAATTAACTGGCAAAGGTCGGTTGACTGAAGAAAATATAGAAGATGCGCTACGTAGTGTGCGTATGGCTTTATTGGAGGCCGATGTCGCCCTGCCCGTTATTAAAGATTTTTTAGAAACGGTTAAAGCCCGTGCTTTAGGTGCTGAAGTTGAAACTTCGCTACAACCTGGGCAAGCATTTATCAAAATCGTGAATGATGAATTAACCCATGTGATGGGTGATGTCAATACTACTTTAGATTTAAAAGCCCAACCTCCGGTTGTGGTGTTAATGGCGGGTTTGCAAGGTTCTGGTAAAACCACAACTGTAGCCAAATTAGCACGCTATTTAATCAATCAGGAAAAGAAAAAAGTCATGGTTGTCAGCTGCGATATTTATCGTCCTGCGGCTATTAAACAATTGGAAACTTTGGCGCTGCAATTAAATACGCCTTTTTTCCCAAGTCATGTCAACGAAAATCCTATTCATATTGCCAAATCTGCAATTACCGCTGCCGAAAAACAAGGCTGCGATGTGTTATTAGTGGATACTGCCGGACGCTTACATATTGATAACGACATGATGGCGGAAATTAAAGCGCTGCACGCTGCGATTCATCCAACAGAAACTTTATTTGTAGTAGATAGCATGACTGGTCAAGACGCTGCAAATACAGCTAAAGCATTTGATAATGCGCTGCCTCTAACCGGCGTGATTTTAACCAAAACCGATGGTGATGCGCGAGGCGGCGCGGCATTATCGATTCGTCATATTACTGGCAAACCGATTAAGTTTTTAGGTGTAGGCGAGAAAATTGATGCACTTGAAGCTTTTTATCCTGAGAGAATGGCATCACGTATTTTAGGTATGGGCGATGTAGTGAGTTTGGTTGAAGAAGCTAAACGTAAAATTGACGAAAAACAAGCGCAAAAAACCGCGAAGAAAATTCAAAAAGGTCAATTTGATTTACAAGATTTTCAAGAACAAATTAAACAAATGCAAAATATGGGCGGCTTAGGTGGGTTAATGAAAAAATTACCCACGGGACTCAAACTGCCACAAGCAGGTGTGGATGAAAAAATGTTTTCACAATTTAGTGCCATGATTGATTCCATGACGCCGCAAGAGCGTCGTTATCCCGCCCTCATTAAAGGCTCGCGAAAAGTGCGTATCGCGCAAGGTTCCGGGACGCAAGTACCTGATGTTAATCGCATGCTGAAACAATATATGCAAATGGAAAAAATGCTAAAAAAATTCAGCAAAAAAGGCAATATGAAAAATATGATGCGACAAATGCAAGGGATGATAGGGCAACAAGGTGGGATGCCTAGGTTTTAAACTATCGGAGAGAGAGGGATTCGAACCCTCGGTACATGGGTTACACGTACACACACTTTCCAGGCGTGCGCCTTCAACCACTCGGCCATCTCTCCAGGGATATTATTATATAGACAATAGCTAGGTAAATAAAGCTAACAATTCTTTGACTGGTCCGCGTTTTTGGGTATTACAGTTAATGGTTCTAGCGACGTCAAATGAAGTGATTTTGGCGTCGCGATAAATTTCGCGTAAGGGTTTTAAATCGTGATTGGAAATTAAAACCCTTATGCCTTTGTTTGATAATTCTTTTGCCATTTGCGCTAAATCTTGTTGATCTTGCCAGGTAAATATTTTGCCGCTGTATTGAGTGAATGATGCACTCTCACTCATGGGGGCATAAGGTGGATCGCAATAGACTACACTGCCTTTTTTTAAATTTTTTAAAATTTGACGATAATCTTGGCAAGTGAATGTTGCGTGTTGAGATTTTTGGTGAAAATATAATAATTGCGCTTGTGGGAATTTTGGGTTTTTATATCGGCCAAAAGGTACGTTAAATCCGCCTTTTTGATTATATCGACACAAGCCATTATAACCATGGCGATTTAAATATAAAAATAATGCGCTGCGTAATAAAATATCTTCGCTTTCGTTAAATTCTAAACGTAATTGATAATACTTTTTTTCTTGATTATTTTTTTTATTAAAAAATTGCGAGGCGTAATCGATAAATGTTTTGCCTTCGGTTTTAATGAGTTGATATAAATTAATTAAGTCGGGATTAATGTCATTTAAAATCGCATGCTCGGTTTTGACATTTAAAAACACCGCGCCCGCGCCAACAAAAGGTTCAACCCAAACAGAAGTTTGTGGTAAATGCGGTAAAATTTGATTTAATAAACGAACCTTACCACCTGGCCATTTGAGAAATGGACGCACTTTGTCATTCATGCTCTAGTATATTCTGTAAATTAGATAAACGAATAATTTCCCGCATTTTTTCTGGCACATGATGTAAGCGCAGGGTTTTACCATGTTGTTTTGCATAACGCTGCCAATCAATCAGCAATGCCACGCTTGCGCTATCAGATTGGGTTAAATCTTGTAAGTTCAGGGTAATTTGCTTGGCTTGTGTTTTTTCGAGTAAATCATAACCTTCTCGCCAAATACGGCGAATAGTGCGGACATTGAGTGGGCCTTGCAGCACCCACTCATTATCATTGGCTTTATTTAAAAAAAGCGCCATTAGAATTTCTCTGCATTTTTAGCGCGCATATTTGCAAGCATCGCATCAAAACCTTCACGCGTAATGGCATCACCAATTTGCGTGCGGAAACTGCTCACTAAACTGACGTTATCCACATTAATATCGTACACTTTCCAAACGCCATCCGTTTCTTTCATAAAACGATAATTCACAGGTAAACCAGGTTTACCTGGCTCTTTAATCAAGGTGCGCACTTCTACCATATTTGGATTATTAGGATTTGCACGTGTTTCTAAAATATCGATAACTTGTTTATCATAAGAGCGAAATGAAATAGCATAAGTACGAATTAATAATTTTTCAAATTCCTTTTCAAACACTTTTTGCTGTTCAGGTGTTAAATTCCGCCAGTGTTTAGCGAGCACGCGTTTTGAAGTTTCCTCAACATCTGTATGCGGAATAATAAAACGATTAACAATTTCCACCAATTTATTAGAATCTTGTTGGACCGCAGTTTTTTCAGCTTTCAATGTTGCAAAAACATCATCCGTTACTTGGCGCACGATTTGATCAGGCGCTTGTGCTTGCGCAAAAACTTGCACAGAAAACAATAAACCTATCAACAGCGCACTTATTTTTTTAAACATTGCTTGCATGGTATTCCCCTTTTATTGAACTTCATCTTCTTGACTAAAAATCAACTGCCCAATTAACCGCTCTAAAATAATCGCAGAATGGGTTTCATCAATCACACTCCCTTCTTGCAAAGTTTCCATATCTGAACCCGGATCAATCACAATATAATTATCACCAATTAAGCCTGAGGTCACTATGCTGGCAGAACTATCCATTGGAATTAAATTTTTATAGGATGAAAAAATATTCATAGTAATTTTTGCGCTAAAACTTTTAGGGTCAAGATGAATCGCATCCACACGCCCTACTTGCACGCCACCAATCGTTACACGTGATCGCGTTTTTAAACCGCCAATTTCTTCGAAATAAGCAGAAATATTATAACCTTTTTCAGGCTCGTATAAAGTCGTGAGGCCGCTTACTTGAAACGCCAGCGCGGTAAACGCCAAAATGGTGATTAATACAAACAAACCAACAAATACTTCTAATGCTGCATAGCGCATTATCATTCTCCCCTATTGCAAACCTGTGAACATGACCGCTGTTAAAATAAAATCTAAAGCTAAAATCACTAATGAAGCATACACTACTGTACGCGTTGTTGCATAACCAATCCCTTCTGAAGTCGGCATTGCGGTATAACCTTGATACACTGCAATCCAAGTCACCGCAATCGCAAAGACTATACTTTTAATAATGCCGTTAATGACATCTTCGTAATAATTCACCGAATTTTGCATGCCAGACCAAAAACTACCACTATCAATGCCAAGAAAATCTACGCCCACCCAATAACCGCCATAAATAGCAACGGCATTAAAGATAATCACTAACATAGGCAAGCAAAAAAATCCTGCCCATAAACGCGGGGCAATAATCCTATGCAAGGGATCAACACCGAGTAAACGCATGCTGTCTAATTGTTCAGTGGTTTTAAGTAAAGCAATTTCTGCAGTCAAAGCCGAGCATGCACGTCCTGCAAATAATAATCCGCCTAAAACTGGGCCTAATTCCCGCACTAAACTTAAGGCGATTAATTGCCCTAGTGCACTTTCTGCGCCGAATTTTACCAGTACGGTGTAACCTTGTAAGCCTAATACCATGCCGACAAAAAATGCAGCGAAAATAATAATCGGCAGAGATAAAACCCCGACCACATAAAATTGTTTAAGTAATAAATGAAAAGATTTGAAACGCGGTTTTACAAAGACCGCTTGCAATAAAAATACAGTTGAATATCCTAAGGCTTGCAAAAATGTAAGTACTTGTTGTCCAATTGCGCCTAAAAAACCCATAATTATTCCTCGCTAATACACATTAAGTCCTGATAATAATCAGGCGCAGGATAATGAAATGGCACAGGACCATCGGCTTTACCGTGCATAAATTGTTCGGCATGTGCAGATGTGCTGCCCATCATTTCTTTAGGAGATCCTTGGGCTACGACTTTGCCATCAGATAATAAATAAATGTGATCCGCAATTTCTGCAGTTTCGTTAATATCGTGAGAAACAATGACAGTAGTTAAATTCAAAGTATCATTGAGTAAACGTATGAGTTTAACCAACATGCCCATAGTAATCGGGTCTTGCCCGGCGAACGGTTCATCATACAAAATAATATCAGGGTCAAGCGCAATACTGCGCGCTAAAGCGACGCGTCTATTCATACCGCCTGATAATTCCCTAGGCATTAAATGACGTGCACCGCGCAAACCTACGGCTTCTAATTTCATTAACACTAAATCGCGAATCATAGATTCCGGTAAATCGGTATGCTCACGCAGCGCAAATGCAACATTGTCAAACACATCCATATCGGTAAATAATGCACCGCTTTGAAATAACATACCCATGCTGCGACGCATATGATTGAGTTGTGATTCGGAGTAATGTTCAATGTTATGGCCATTGACAAAAATCTCGCCGCTATCGGGTTTGAGTAATCCTGTCATTAAGCGTAATAAAGTGGTTTTGCCAGTGCCGCTTGGACCCATAATGGCGGTGATTTTGCCAGGATAAATATCAATGTCTACGCCATCAAAAATAACCCGGTTACCGCGCGCAAAATGAATATCGCGCATGCGGACTTTTGGTTCAGTGATGGGAGTTTCAGGCATTTCGAGTATATCCATATATTAAGTAATAAAGTGTATGCGATATTAAGGGTCTGGTCTATAGGCCTGTGAAAATAAGTTGCACAACCAAATAAATTCAGGTAGAGTACTTGTTTAATTTTAAGTAAGAGGATAAAGTAATGCCAATACCTGCTGCTGCTCAACAAGCTCTTCAAGATACTCTTTCAGACTTTGTGAATATCACCATCAATGCTACTACAAGTCAAAGTGCAAGCCCAAGCCAAACACTTGGCCAAGAAGAAAATAACAGCGGGAATAGCTTTTCTCCATCTGGAAACGAAATTTTAATTGCTCTTTGTGCTTTAGCAGTAGTAATGATTGGCGGAGGGCTTTATTTCTGGAAAACACACGCGACTAATACATCAGCCACCAGTGCGCTTCTACGCGGAAGTGCTGGATTGAGAGCGCCATTAT
>JBEKTV010000020.1:0-9832 GCA_049515675.1 Gammaproteobacteria bacterium
TCAATTAAATTTTTTAAAGTCCCAGGGGTAGAATGATTATATTCAGGGCTAGAAATAATCACTGCATTTGCTTGTTGCATGCGCGCTGCAAAATCTTTCGCTATTTGTGGAACACCTTGATTTTTTTCCATATCCCCATCATAAAGCGGCAACATAAATTCAGAAAATGATGCAAGGTCAATTTCATGATTAGCTTTTTTTGCTAAATCAGCGGCGATGTTAATTAATTTTTTATTGGTTGATTCCGCGCGCAATGCGGCCGCGAACATGAAAATATGCATAATTTCCTCTCTATTCTGTAAGTTCTATAATTCCATGCGGAGATTATAGCGCATATTCTCTGCAAGAGATTTAATGGTGGGATACATTTTCCAGCGCTTGGCGAAATTCTGCGAGTACGTCTGTATAATCTTGCGCAGAAAAAATTGCATTTCCGGCAACAAATGTATCAGCGCCTGCGCGCGCAACTGCAGCTACATTTGCAGGCGTGATGCCGCCATCGACTTCTAAGCGAATATCTAATGCCGCATTATCAATCATTTTGCGCACTTGTTTAATTTTTTCGATTGATTCTGGAATAAAACTCTGCCCGCCAAATCCTGGGTTCACTGACATCACTAACACTAAATCTAATAATGATAATACCGGCTCTAATACCATTACGGGTGTAGCAGGATTTAATACCAATCCGACTTTACAGCCATTTTCTTTAATCAGCATAATGGTGCGATGTACATGACGGCTTGCTTCTGGATGAAATGAAATTAAACTTGCGCCGGCTTTGGCAAATGGTTGAATTAAACTATCAACCGGTTCCACCATTAAATGCACATCAATAGGTGCCTTAATTCCCTCGGAGCGCAATGCTGCACACACCATAGGGCCGATGGTTAAATTCGGCACGTAATGATTATCCATCACATCAAAGTGTATCCAATCAGCACCAGCTGTTAATACTGCATTGACTTCATCGCCAAGACGGGCAAAGTTTGCAGATAATATACTGGGAGCGATTACATAATTAGACATCTTGTCCTCTTAATTGTTGTGTTGCTTAATCTTGCTCATACGCATAATATTTTCCTATTATCAGACTGGCATGATGTATATAGATTGTCAATATTATAAGTGCGCCGGCATTTTTAATAAACAGGTCTATCCACAATTGGCAACAATGGCGCTTCTAGATCTCGTGGTGCTTGCCTGTTCCTATGCATAATGGCATTCCATCCATGTCTTATTCCATTTGACGCCGCAGAAGCGATATTATTTCTATTTACAAAGGCGGCGTACATCGCAATGCCCGCAAAAAATCCAGCAATACCAACCCCTATCATTTCAGGTTGATCATCATGAGCATTTTTAGGCATTGTTGTGTTGTCGTAAGTAATGAGCGCTAAAAACATTCCCACACTGCCCGCAACCACCCCCTCGAAGAAGAAAACATTACCGTCATTGTAATTATTTATTTCAACTAGGATTTCTTCTTGTGTTTGTCTTCGTACAACTTCGGGCGCATTTACTACTTTTTTAGTTTCCAATATATAGGTTTGAACAGCCGCAGCATCGCCAATATTATCTGTGATCCATTTACAAATAGTTTGCAGTAATTCATCATCAGAAGATGTAACAGCTGCCTGCATATAAGGATGAATATCGCTATAGAATTTGCCAATGCGTGCTTGTAAATGCGGCATCACATGATAGTGCCCCTGTTGAACTCCTGGCAACATGTTAAGATTAGGATGAGCTGCATTATAAATCTGTATTGATCCTTCAGGCGCTGTTGATGGATTATTGAGCAAAACAGGAAGACTAATGCCTGCTACTATTTCATCGTCTGGTGATGTACTTTCGGTCATAGCTTTAAAACGATCTTTTAAAAAGATGTAGATAAATTCTGCATGATACTTGAATTCATCTGCTGCTTTTTCATTATATTGTGTGTGTGCTTGACTAATGCGAGTAACAAGTGCATTTAAAGTCAGGTTATCTTTGAGGGGATCCAAACTCAAATTTTCATTACCCACCCCGCGGGCGTAACATTCAAGGTCCGTGGCAAATTGTTTGAAAATGGCTAATAAGGCTTGGCCTTTTTGTTCGGGTAACATAGTACTTCTCCCATTTTAATGAATATAGCGGAAGTATGTTATCTTACCTAGATAAGAAAGTCAATCAGATTCCTCAAAACCTTGATAAGGTCAAAGAATGTTATTTTTATTCATACCTTACCATGGTCTGCACAAACCCCTCATTTAACACATTGCTCGTATGGTGGTAAAACGTAACGCTACCAAAAGGTTGCCAGCCTTGTTGTAATAAGGGAATAACGTTTTGATAAACGTCATCTAAATTTAGGCCGGTAATGTAGCCGATATCGATAATTTTTCTTTCATCCATGATTGTGATCCTTTTATGAATTTAATGCTTCGAGTTGTGCAATGGTACCAATATTTTCCCAAAATCCTTGATAATGTTCTGCGCTGATTTTGTTATCTTCAATTGCGGGAATAAGTACTTCGCGCATTTCAAATTTTGGTCCTAAATTTAATCTAAAAATATCAGGATGAAATACACCAATATTGGCGTAAGTTAATAGTTGCCCTGTGTGTAATGATAACATCGCTTGATCATTTAAATAAAAATCGCCCTGCTTTTTAAACACGGGATTATCCACCATGACTAAATGCGCAAGCCCATCAATTCGCTCTGGCAATTTTTTAAATGGATAATCGGTCAGAATATCGGCGCTCACCACAATAAAGGGTTCATTATCAAAAACCGCAAGCGCATGATATACGCCGCCACCTGTGCCTAAAATTTCTTCTTCAACAAAAAAATGTAAATTAAAATCATAACCCCAATAACGTTCAACATGCTCAATAATTTGCTCGCCTAAATGATGCACATTAATTGCAACATCAGTGACATTGGCTTTTTTTAAGGCATTAAGATGATAATCAATTAAGGCTTGATTGCGCACTTTGACTAAAGGTTTTGGCGTTGTTAAGGTCAGTGGCCGCATACGCGTGCCTAGGCCTGCAGCTAAAATCATGGCTTTCATAACACGATTCCTTTTGCTTGTAATTCAGGCGATAAACGCTCGGTAATCAATGCATGTAAATCTTTTAACGCGGGATATTTTGCGCTAATGTTGCGCACATAATTTAAAGTCCGTGGAATATCTGCTAAATAAGTATCTACATCATCGCGTAAATACTTACGCGCAAAAATAAAAATTGCTTTTAGATGGCGTTGTACACCCATATAATCAAATGCTTGCATGAAATGATCTGGTGATAAATCGTGTCTATCTTCAATACGTTGATAAAATAATAATGCCCACTGTGACACTTTTTCATCAGGCCAAGCAATATAGGCATCTCGCAATAATGAAACTGCATCATAAGTCACAGGCCCTATCATGGCATCTTGAAAATCTAAAATGCCAGGTTGTGTGCTACCCACCAGTAAATTGCGTGAGTGATAATCACGATGTATAAAAACTTGTGGCTGCTGTATTGCAGATTGAATCAGCACATCAAAAATATGGGTTAATTTTTGCTGCCATACAGTATCGAGTTGGCAATTTAAATATTTTTCTATAAACCAAGAGCGAAAATTTTCTAATTCTAAGCGCATGTGCTCAGCACCAAATAATGCAAATGCATCTAAGTCTTTTATGGTTTGCATTTGTGCTAAGGAGTCTAAGGCGCTACCATATAATTCATCAGCAGTATTATCATTGAGCGCACTTAAATAAAGCGTATCGCCTAAATCAGAAATCAATAAAAACCCTCTATCCAAATCATGCGCAAATACTTTTGGCGCATGCAGATGACTATTTTCTAAAAGTTGCGCAACCGTCACAAAGCCGTGATTATCATTGGCTAATTCTGGCGCAGAATCAACCGCTATCATGCCATTAAAATCCTTAAGGCGATAATAATAACGAAAACTGGCATCGCCCGTCATTGGCAATAAATGCACATCTTTAGCCTTTAATTGCACAGCCAACCAGTTAATGAAGGCGTCTTTTCTATCAATGATTGAATTCATAAGTACTTAACCTTATACTGAGCCAAATGATGCACCGTTATACTATAGTCTTTCTTTGTCTTGCGCATGGGGCGTATGCAAATACGACTTATGACATCCCCTCTCCCACATCTTATAGTGATGGCTTATTTTATGACTGGGAAGAAAGTCCTGCCCAATTCACCGTATGCGAAGGACAATATACCCCACCTTTATTTGATCCTGATTTTCCTGAAAATGAAACCTTAATCAGCGCTAATGAGGTTTTGCTAGCTGAATCCGGTGTTTCCATTTTAACTGGCGATGTTTTACTCAATGAAAAAAATCGCCGTCTTTATTCTGAAAAAATTTATTTCTACCGTGACGAACAAGGCGAACTTCGCTCTATAGATTCACCCGGTAGCGTTTTACTTGAAGAGCCTGATTTTCGGCTTATCAGTAGTAACGCACACATTATTCCGAATGGCCCTGCCACTTTAAACGATGTGGAATACCGTTTTTATCCGCAACACGCTCGCGGTAGTGCCTCACGTGTCAAATACACAGAAGATCAACCTACTTTATTATATCACGCAGATTATACGACCTGTAGTCCTGATAGTAATGTTTGGAAATTATCTGGCAGTGAAGTACATTTAAACCAAGAAACTGGTCGTGGGGAAGCCTATAACAGTGTATTAAAAGTTCACGATGTGCCTATTTTTTACACGCCTTATATTAATTTTCCAATTGATGATAGAAGAAAAAGTGGTTTTTTATTTCCTGAATTTGGCAGCCAAACCGATAGTGGTTTTATTATTACCACGCCTTATTATTTTAATTTAGCGCCCAATTACGACGCAACATTCTACCCCACTTATTTTACCGAGCGCGGTTTGCAATACGGTGGGATAACGCGTTATTTAGATGCGTTTCATGAAACACAATTGTATGGCACTTATTTAAATAATGATCAGCAGTTTGCTGCATTTCAACAAGAGCAACGCAGCAATCCTACTTATCTTGATCCTAATGATCCGCGCTTAACTGGGGTGACAGAAGTTGATGATAATCGCTGGTTAGTGGCATTTACTCACGCAGGGGAATATGGGCAAAATTGGGATACTATGCTTGATTATAATAAAGCCTCTGATGATAATTATTTCGAGGATTTAAGCACAGAAATTTATGACAGGGATCAGCGCGAATTATTACAACGTGCGCAAATTAATTATATTGATAGTATTTTTTCAGCCAGCGCGCTAGTGCAAGATTATCAAATTTTGCAACCCTTTGATAATGACTTATATACCATTCCTTATCAAATTCTGCCGCATTTAGAATTAGACGTCATGCCTGACCAAGAATTTTTAGACAGTGTAGGCGCCATTAATATGCAATATACTTATTTTGATCATATTGATGATCCTACTCTCGATAATGAACGTCCAACGATTGGCTCGCGTACCCATGTTAATCCATTGGTGCAAACGCCTATGCAAAGACCTTATGGTTATTTGCTGCCTTCGGTTGAATTTCGTTATACGCAATATGATTTATCACTCTCGCCTATGGATGCAGCCGTTGAAAGTGATAGTCAAATTTCTCGTGCCTTACCCACGGTTTATATTGATGGTGGATTAATGTTTGATCGCGATACCCGCTTTATGAATAAATCTTATTTACATACCTTAGAGCCCAGATTATTTTATTTATATACCCCGTATGAAAACCAAAATAATATTCCATTATTTGATACCAGTTTATATGATTTTAATAGCGATCAATTATTTCGCACCAATCGTTTTAATGGTTTAGATCGCATTGCTGATGCCAATCAACTCAGCGCTGCTGTCACCACGCGTTATTATGAAGAAGAAACTGGGATTGAACGTTTTCAAGCGACCCTAGGACAAATTGTTTATTTTGAAGATCGTTTAGTGACCTTATGTGATACTGAGATTGATCCTTACTGTAATGAAAATGAAAACTTAGGCAATGACAGCGTGGTATCGCCATTTGTCGGCGATATGCGTTATCAATTTAATTACGATTGGTATTCAACCATGATGCTACGTCTTGACCCAACGCCTGCGGAAACTGATCGTTACCATTTATTATTTCATTATCAACCTGAAGACGATAGCATTTTACATTTTGGACTTATTTATGATGAATCCGGCAATATTGTGACCGGTGCTGAACCTGGCACTAGCGAAGCAGAATTATTACAAACTGACATTGGTATTATTTGGCCGATTAATCAACAATGGAGCGCACAAAGCCGTTGGTATTATGATATTGAGAATGATTTTACCGTTGAGATTTATGGTGGGCTACAATATGAAAGTTGCTGCTGGGCCATTCAAGCCGGTGCTAGACGTTATTTAGAAGGCTCAAATGAAGTCATTACCGATAGACAATATGACTATCAGCTGTTTTTCCAGTTTATTTTCAAAGGCTTAGCAGGTATTGGCACCAGTCCAGTAAGCTTGCTGGTAGATACGATTCCAGGTTATAATGATAAGTTCAGTGGTGCTAATTTTTAATAGGTCTGTTATTCCAAGCGCAGTAAGGCATAAAATGAAAAAATATATCGGTATAATATTACTCCTGTTAATCAACAGCCAAATTTTTGCTGATTCAACCATCGATCGCATTCGTGCGACTGTAAACGATGATATTATCACCCAAAGCGAACTGGATAAACGCATCACGGGCGCTAAAAGTCAACTCCGCGCCGTAGGCGTAGAATCACCTGAAGACAAAGCCTTAACTGAACAAGTATTAAATCGTTTAATTGAAGAGCGTTTAATTATTCAACAAGCAGACCTCATGGGTGTGCAAGTCGATGATAGCGCTTTAAATAAAGCGCTGACCTCAATTGCAAAAAATAATAATACCGATCTCAATGGCTTTCGCGAAATGCTAGAAAAAGATGGTTACGATTATATTGAATTCCGCGAGCAAATTCGTAAAGACATGTTGATTAATCAAATTCAGCAACAACGTGTGGGTTACAATATTGTTGTCAGTGAAGAAGAAGTAGACCGCTTGGTCGGTGAATTAAGTCAAAAAGATTCGCCCACTACGCAATATCGTGTAGGACATATTTTAGTTGCACTGCCACGTAATCCTTCTTCTGAACAAGTTCAACTTGCGCAAGCACGCGCAAGCGATGCCATTACTGCATTAAAAAAATCTACGGATTTTACCCAAGTGGCTTTGCAATATTCAGACAGTACTAATGTGTTAGAACAAGCGGATTTAGGCTGGCGCACCCGCGCACAATTACCCAGCTTGATTGCTGATGTTGTGCCAAATATGCAAGTAAATGAAATTGCCAAACCGATTCGTAACAATAGTGGTTTTCATGTGATTCAATTATTAGAAAAACGTGAACAAGTTTTACAAAGCGCACAAAAAGATGCACAGCGTCAGCAAGCGAAAGAATATTTGTATCAACAAAAATTACAAGAAGCGATGCAAGCATGGCTTACCCAATTACGCGACGGCGCGCATGTGGATGTGAAGACTTAGATCTTTTGTAAGGAATAAGCAAAACCTTTAGCTTCCGTCCAAACGGGCTCCGGTCCCGCGATGTTGTTTTAAGTGCTCGCAAGCTGCGCGCTTAAAACAACATCGCGTGCCACCCGTTTGGAAACTACATTATTTTGGTTTTGCTTATGCTTTATTCGGATAAGAAAGAATTGTGCAATTAAATATCAAAAAATCAATCGCCATCACACCCGGTGAACCTGCGGGGATAGGTCCAGATTTGGTTGTGCAATTAGCGCAACGAAATTGGTCTTGTCAATTGGTGGTAATTGCGGATCCAGATTTATTACTCGCGCGTGCAAAAATCTTAAATTTACCCTTAACTTTAAAAGAATTTACTGGCGAGCATTTATCGCAAAATCAGGGTGAATTATTTATCCTGCCAGAGAAATTAAATACCCCCGCAATTTGCGGCACGTTAAATGTTGATAATGCAGAATATGTATTAAAAACTTTGCGCAGGGCAACAACTGGCTGTTTAAATAAAACCTTTGATGCCTTAGTCACAGGTCCTGTGCATAAAGGTATTATTAATGAAGCAGGCATTAAATTTTCTGGTCATACCGAATTTTTAGCAGATCTTTGTCACAGCAAACAAGTAGTGATGTTACTTGCCAGTGACAAAATGCGCGTGGCGCTAGTCACAACCCACCTACCTTTGAAAGAGGTGAGTCAACATATTACTGCAGAAAAAATAAAAACCATTGTGCCGATTTTAAGCGATGGTCTTAAACAACATTTCCATATTCAAAACCCTCATATTTTTGTTGCAGGCTTAAATCCGCACGCAGGCGAAGATGGACATTTGGGTGATGAAGAAATCACAGTGATAAAACCTGCATTAGAATATTTACGCAATCAAGGTTACAAGCTCGAAGGGCCGTTATCAGCAGATACGATGTTTACCGAAAAAAATTTAAACATTGCCAATGCATTTTTATGCATGTATCACGATCAAGGTTTACCGGTGATTAAATATGCAAGCTTTGGTCAGACTGCAAATATTACCTTAGGTTTGCCATTTTTGCGCACATCGGTTGATCATGGTACGGCTTTAGCATTAGCAGGAAGTGGTCAAGCAAATGCAGATAGTTTTATTTACGCCCTACAGTTACCGCTCTCTTACTAAGCAGATTTAATCAGCTTTTGTGGTGCATCTATAGAATATTTTAATTCATCTTCTGCTGCTTTTGTTGTAGTTAGATTTTTATAATACAAAGGTAGTGAAGTGAATGCAGCGCCTCCGCCAACAGCTGCTGTAGCAACTGCCATTTCAAATGCCATTTCAGCGAGTATCAATCCTGATATTGCACCTAGGCCAGTTGCGCATAATCCCGCGGCTGCTAATACCACAATTAAAATGACTGTATAGGAAGGATTGTAGTTATAAGCAAAAGACAGAAGATTTAATTGTAACTCTAAAAGATCTTTTTCTAATTGAGAAAAATTCTGCTGCAATGCTACAACTTGTGGATTATCGCTAGGCAAACTCTGACTTTCCAAGTTCTTTTTATTTGTGTCTAGCTCTACCGCTTCACTGGCCAGTTCCGCTGCTTTATTAACTACTTTAGTCAATAATTTAGTCAAGGCTGGATTTTTATTTTTATTGGCAAGGCCGTCTATAAATCTATACATCCAAGTGATTATTTTTAAATAGTCTGATTTTTCTTCAGCAAGTTTTGCCAGCAACATATATAGTTGCCCCATTGCTTTAAGGTAGGCCTCATCTGCTGCCGCTTGTTCTATATCTTCATTATTTAAAGAAGGAAAATATTCTGCTTGTTTCATCATGCGATTTAACAATGAGTTTGAAGCCCGTAAATCTAGCCAATAAAACTTTTCATCTTGATACTCCAATACAGAAGAAATAGTTCCTGGGATTGTAAGCGCATTTTCTGTATATTGCGTACAATCGGTTCGAATGATATACCCTTCATTAATTTCATTAATGTAAATTGTCATTGCCTGTGGCTTTACTGATCTTAAACCGCAAGATATTAAATAGACTTTTCCAGGATCTAATATTGAGACAGACTTGTAAGTTTCTAGACTTGCTTTAAAGGATGTAAATAATGTTAACTTTTCTTGAGGTACTTGCGCATTGAGTTCCTGTGAATTTTTAACTAATTTCCCATTATAAAAAACTTTGACCTTATTTTGAAATAGTGCTTGATTAATAGGTAATTTTTCGGAGATAAGTGGGCTGCTGCCTGATATACTGCGATAAACAGCCAATAAACTCTCGATGTCTGGCGCT
>JBEKTV010000021.1:0-19700 GCA_049515675.1 Gammaproteobacteria bacterium
TTATTATAAATCTGATATAACATCTTAATACCTTACGAGAAGTATGCTTTAGAAAGTGATAAGAATGAATTTTATCAGTTAAATTTATAATGTCAATAAGTTAACATAATATTATACTAATAATTATAAAAATTAAGCAATGCTTAAATATCACTTGTTTCGCTTTATACCAGTTTTAAAACTCGTTTCCTGCTTACTTTCAGCTAGCCTCAATGGATCTGCTGTTTTAGCTGTGACCTTGGGCCCAGCATTAATAATGGGATTTTGCGTGGCGCATGATGGTGTTTTGTTTGGTTCTATTTTACGTTTTTTAGTCGCAGGCCTTGAGGCATGTTCATTAGCTTTATTAGCGATTGCCTTTGTACTGGTTAAATGTGCTTTGACAAATTGAGGTTGAGTACCATATTGATACAATTCGCCATCAGCATCAATAAAAGCGAGGATTTTACCTCTTTTTTGCGCCTCACGTTGGCATATATAAATTATTTTTTTTGAATAATATTCTTCTAAATGTATTCGTATTTCAGATTTTAAACGTCGATACTCATGAAGCATTTTAATATGAACTTCACCTTGCAAATAATTTTGCAAATATTTTACAGTATGGCCTTTCTTTCTTAAGGTGACTAATTCCATTTGACTGAATGCAGTCGAAAATTCATTTATAAAATCAATTGCTTTACTATTTTGGTCCGCACTTTTCAGCGCCTTAATTAATCCAACATGCGCATTAAAATTAGCTTTAGTAACACCAAATCGCTTAAAATAAGACTCTTTCCAACTCTTTGAAAATATTTCAAATGGTGCAAGTTCAGTTGGTCTAGGACAGTAGTCATAACGACTCTGAAACACTTGATATTGTTGCTTAGATAAACCATATTGATTCTGAAACTGCTTAGACCATTTCAAATGAAATGAAGGGAAATGAATTGGAAATATCAAGAAATCTCCTTCTAAACTACCCACAAATGCAACTTCGGTTTCAGAGCGATAGTTATGAAAAACTTTTATTGCTTTTTCAAATCGAAGCATAGTTGTGTCAGAGAATGTTTTTTTACTATGATTCTCATAAGTATCCAATTTAATATACACCACACCTAATTCTGAGTATTTAGCTTTTCCATCTGGTCTTTGACGTGAATCACTACGTCTTGGACGATTAATTTTGGTTACACTTGTCCCTAATGCATAGGCAATTGCTTTTTGTGGCGTTTTACCTGTACATACAAGAATACTTTCAAATGGTATCTTGGGGTTAAAAAAAACATCGAATATTTTTCTCTCGCGTTCAGTTTCCAATAATTTATCTTTATTTTTGTGTATAAATGGCCATATTTCAGCTTTCCAGATGTCCGTAGTTTGCTGACTATTGCCAGCTAATGTAGCTTTATTTGTTTGTCTTTGTTGGATATATGCAGCCATGGATTCGAATTCTTCAGTATTATTTCCACCTATAGGTGATTTAAATTTAATTGGCTTTACTAAAATTTTATTCCAAAAATGTATTAATCCAGTTGTGATATTTTTGAGATTTTTTAATTGTAATTCACTTAAAGGATGTTGCGTTATTGGCACACGCGCAAGTGCATGAGCAAAATGTGAAAACAGAGGTCTTGAAACACTATGGGCAATATTTTTATAGTTAACTCTCACGTATCGCTTATTGGTGGAATCAATTAAATAATTAATGCCACGAAAATGTGGTATATATATTTTATTTTTAGGCATATTGGGTGGAAGCGCTTTAAATGCACTTTTTTTAAGACTATGATATTCGGGTGGCAATTCATCATAAATATCTTGTTCTTCATCCATGTCATTATCACTAGAAGAGTCTGTTGAATATGAATCATCAATATCCTGAAGATTTTTTTGTAATAATTCTTTGGTTTCACTGCCATATGGTGCAAGATCAGCCGCTCGAGTATAACCTTTATCATTTTTTATAATGTACTGTCTTCTTGCCTGAAGATCTATTAGGGCACGGGCACGCGCTGCTCCTTCATTATCATTTATTTCATTATTTGCCACGGCAGAAGCAACTTGATACAAAGGTGGTTGATGCTCTTGTGTTTCTGGTTCTAATAGATTGTAAAGTGATTCTGGAATTAAATTGCCAGGGACTGATAGATTAGTGCCGCTATATCCATCAGCAAAAAACTCCTCGGTATCAGCCCAAGTGGCTTTACGTGGCATGTCTTTATCATATAGATTGGGATCAATAGCAATACCATATTTATCTTCAAGTTCTTTAATGAATTTTATAAACTCAGAATCGGAATTTAAATCAAATATAGTTTTACCTGTGGTAGTACGTTGATTGAAATCTACATCGGTATTTTTTGCTAAATACTCAATAAGCCCGTAATAACCATTCTCGATAGCATAATGCAGTAAATTAAATGATTTACCATATAAATACTGTTTTGGGCTTATATCAAGTAGATTAAAAACATCTAGCAAACGTTTGAAATATAAATCATCGTCATCATCACGTTTGCAGACTTTTCTCGTCAGAGCGAGTAGTCCTCGCGTACCATTATCCTCGGATTTAAAGCTTTCAAATCTTTCATTTAGAAAAGTTTCAATATTTTTTAAGTTTGTTAGAAATGCAGCAAACTGCTGATCATTCCTAAAAAATCTTTTATCGTTTTTTAGTGAATATTGGTCAGAATTATCTGAGTCATCATCTGAGTCTTCATCTGAATTATCTGAGTCTTCATCGGAGTCATCATCGCAGTCTTCACCTGAATTATCATATCCATCATCATAAGATTGTTCAGATGATGATTCATTATCTTGCTCATTATCGTCTTCGACAATAACATCTTCACCATCTTCATCATGCTTACGTTTATACATATATTTAAGCTCTGGCTGCAAAATCTTTGTGTCTATTTTGCATGATAGATATTACATCATTAATATTTTTATCGCTGCCCACTAATAACATTAGGCTGTGATACCATAAATCAGACATTTCTTCGCACATTTTATCTTGTTCTGCCACAGCAGCTAGAGCTACTTCTACGCCTTCTTCGCCTACTTTTTGCGCTAGACGTAAAATACCTTCATTCAAAAGTTTTGCGGTATAGCTGCCTTCTGGGTTGTCTTGTTTGCGTTTGATGATGACTTGTTCTAAATACGCTAAAAACCCTACACCTTGTGCACCTTGTTCTCCAAAACAGCTGGTGGTATTTAAGTGACACGCAGGTCCCTCGGGATTTACTTTAATTAATAATGTGTCTTGGTCACAATCTTCATCTATCGAGACTACATTTAAAAAATGACCTGAGGTTTCACCTTTTATCCAAAGGCGTTGTTTGCTGCGGCTGTAAAATGTGACGCGTTTGGTTTTTTTGGTTTGTTCTAGCGCTTCTTGGTTCATATAGCCTAGCATTAATACTTGAAGAGTTTTACTGTCTTGGATGATAGCAGGGATGAGGTCTTTTATGGTTGAGTTCATTTTGTATTTCCTAATTTGTTTAATTGCGTACAATAATATTATGGTCTTGCAAATAATTTTTTAAATCATCAATATTAATCATTTGTTTATGAAACACACTTGCAGCAAGTGCGCCGTCAACGTGCGCGATATTAAATACATCTTTAAAATGTTCCATAGTCCCTGCGCCGCCTGATGCAATTAAGGGTATGTGAATAAATGGGCGTAATGTGCTTAATTGTTTAATATCGTAACCTTGGCGCATGCCGTCTTGGTTCATGCAATTTAATACAATTTCGCCAGCGCCCCGCTTTTGCACTTCTATTATCCAATCGCGGGTTAGTTTTTTTGCAGATTGTATGGTTTTTTCGCTGCCAGTGTATTGGTAAACTTGGTAATCATTATTTTCATAGTGACTATCTATGCCAATGACTATACACTGCGTGCCAAAGGTTTCTACTAATTGATTAATTAAATCTGGATTTTCTAATGCGGGCGAATTAATTGAAATTTTATCTGCGCCTTTTTCTAATATTTTTCTTGCAGTTTCTATTGAGCGGATACCGCCTGCTACGCAAAATGGAATATTGATAACACGTGCTACTTTTTCTACCCATTCATAGGCAACATTTCTGGCTTCGCTGCTAGCGGTAATATCGTAGAATACTAATTCATCTGCGCCTTCCTGACTGTATTGACGACTACATTATCTTTGACATCTAAACAAGGAATAATACGCTTAGCAAGCATGATGCAAAACTCCTATGGCTTCATCTAAGATTATTTTACCTTCATAAAGTGCGCGGCCTATGATGCAGGCATCCAATTTATTTTCTTGCAGTGTAATAATATCCTCTAGACTTGCAACACCGCCAGAAGCTTGCAGCTTTAACTCTGGGTATTTTTGTAGAATAGTTTGATAAAGTGTTATGTTCGGGCCTTGTAGGGTGCCATCAAGAGAAATATCCGTGCATAAAGCATGAATCAAACCGGCCTTGGTAAAGTCTTGTAAAAAATCGAGTAATTTAATTTTGCTGTTTTCTTGCCAGCCGTGTATGGCAATGAAATAATCATCAGCAACTTTATTAACATCCAGTGCCAATACAAATTTATCCGCGCCCCACTCTTGCATCCATGATTTAACCAAGTCAGGATTTTGTATGGCAAGGCTGCCTATGACTATACGTGTGACGCCTAGGTTAAATAAAGATTGGATTTGTTCTGGCTCACGAATACCACCACCTGTTTGCACGTTTAAAAATGTATGGTTACATATTTTTTTGATTGATTCGCGCTGATGATTACTTGGATTTTTTGCACCATCTAGATCGACAATATGTACCCATTGGCTACCTGCTTGTTCAAATTGTTTGATGATGGTGAGTGGATCTTCGGCGTAGATGGTTTCTTGTGAGTAGTCGCCTTGGTATAGGCGTACGCATTTATTATTGCGTAGGTCAATGGCAGGTATAATGTACAATGGTTAGCTCCTAAGCAGAAAATTCTTCAATAACTTTTCACCCACATCACCTGATCGTTCAGGGTGAAACTGCATTCCCCAGAAATTATCTTTATTCACAATTGCGGTAAAAGTTTCACCATAGGTAGTTGTCGCTATAGTATATTGAGAAACTGGCGCGCAAAAGCTGTGAACATAATAGACATATTGATTTTCAAACGTAGATGTTTTATCAATAAAATTCAAAGTATTCCAACCCATATGAGGAATGATTAAATCATCGCCTTGTATTTTGCGAATTTTACCTGGAATAATACCAAGGCAATCAACATCGCCTTCGCTGGATGATTCAAATAATAATTGCATCCCCAGACAAAAACCTAAAACCGGCTGATGCAATTTTTGAATCACAGATACTAAATCAAGTGCCAGTAAATTCTTCATTGCAGCACTAGCAGTGCCCACTCCTGGTAAAATAACATGGTCAGCAGTTTCTATGATTTTTTTATCACGCGTGACTATCGCTTCAAAACCTATGCGATTTAAAGCAAACAATACTGAGGATATATTGGCAACACCGCTATCAATGATTGCAATCATAAACTGCCTTTAGTACTGGGTAAATCATGACCTTGTTTATGCACAGCTTGTTTTAATGCGCGCCCTACGCCTTTGAACATACTCTCTATCATATGATGTGTATTCTCACCAGTAGTTTTAATATGCAAAGTTGCATGCATGCCTTCGGCAAGAGATCTAAAAAAATGAGGGATCATTTCAGTAGATAATTCACCTACATTGTCACGTGGAAAATTACCTTCAAAAACAAAAAAACTACGGCCACTTAAATCAAGCGCAACTTCTGTTAGCGCTTCATCCATAGGTAATAAAAATCCATATCGACTAATACCTAATTTATCGCCTAGCGCTTCACGTATTGCTTGGCCCAGCGCAATTGCTGTATCTTCTACGGTGTGATGTTCATCAATATGTAAATCACCTAAAACTTCTAAGGTCATACCAATGCCGCTATGTTTTGCGAGTTGCTCTAACATGTGATCAAAAAAACCTATGCCGGTTTTGACTAAAATCGGTGAAGGATTATCTAAATTTACATGCACATTTATATTAGTTTCATTGGTTTTACGCACAATATGTGCGCTACGATCTTGACTGAGTAAAGATCTTGCAATATGTGACCAAGTATTGGTTTTGTTATAAGGGATATATTGAATCCCCATATTATCAGCGAGCTCATGATCGGTTTTTCTATCGCCAATTACATAACTGTGCTTAAAGTCTATAGTATTACTTTTAAGATAATCTAAAACTAAACCTAAATTGGGTTTTCGACATTGGCAGTTTTCATCTGGTTTATGTGGGCAAATTTTGGTATCAGCAAAATGTACACCTTGGGAATTTAAAATATTCATTAACATTTGATGTGGTGCATCAAAATGTGCTTGAGGGAAACTCTCGGTTCCAAGACCATCTTGATTACTCACCATGATCAATTTAAAACCCGCTTGTTGTAGTTGTAACAATGCCGGGATTACGCCTGGCTCTAAATTCAGTTTCTCTAGGCTATCAATTTGATAATCTTCTGGTTCATCGATAATGGTGCCGTCTCTATCGATAAATAAATATTTTATTTTACTCATATTGCTCCAACAACGTTTGTAAATGTTTATTTTCTTCCTGTAAACCTATTGTGATTCTGATGCAATTTTCTAGCCCCAACATATGGCTGCGATCGCGAATGATAATATTTTTTTCAGCGCAATAATTTACTAATTGTTTAGCATTTTTATTAAGTTTGACTAATAAAAAATTAGTCTCGCTAGGCCATACTTTTTCTACATATGATAATCGCTTAAGAAAATCAGCCATTTCATTTCTGGATTGCTTAAGTTTATGAATTTGATTTTTAATTTCCTGTAAACGATCTTCATGTAGTTCTTGGATGATGATATCAATCACTGGCGTTGCCAAGGGATAAGGGCTAATTATTTTTTCTAAAATATCAATAATCATAGGGTGAGCAAGCACTACGCCACAGCGTGCGCCTGCCATACCATAAGCTTTAGACAAGGTGCGTAGAACAGCTAAATTGTCATGTTCTTTTAAATGCTGGGTCATACTAGGCTTATCAGAAAATTCAATATAAGCTTCATCAACAATGATGATTGCTTTATCTTTTAATTGCTGACATAACGATAAAATATCTTCGCTTGCGTAAACGGTTCCTGTAGGATTATTCGGGCTGCATAAAAAAATTAATTTACATTGCGGATTCCAAGTGCTTAACATTTTTTTTACATCTAAAGCAAATGTTTCTGGCATTAAAGGTACTTTGATAATACTTGCGCCTTGTATTTGCGCTGAGAGTTCATACATGTCATATGTAGGAGGACACACCATTATGGCATCTTTCCCTGCACTGCAAAATGCGCGCAACCATAAATCTATACCTTCATCACTACCACGGGTCATGAGAATTTGATCTAATTCTACTTGATAAAGACTTGCAAGTCTTACGCGTAATAGCTCGGGTTGCGGTTGCGGATAACGATTAAGAGTTTGATGCGAAGCTTTTTGGTATGGATTTTCATTGGCATTTAAATAAATACCAGGAGATGCATGTTCACGCCTTGCAGAACTATAAGCGACTAAATTAATAATTTCAGGACGGGCTAATTTTAATAAATCTTCAATCATAAAATATCCTTTAAACGAATACTTACGGCTAAAGCATGAGCGTTTAAGCCTTCTAGCTCGGCTAGAGTTTCAATATGCGGGCCTATTGTTTTCAGACCTTGTTGTGTCAACTCTTGCACGCTGATATGCAATAGAAAATCATTGGTATTTAAGCCACTGTAACTGCGTGCATATCCATAAGTAGGTAAAACATGATTTGTTCCACTGGCATAATCACCAGCAGATTCTGGTGAATAATTGCCTAAGAATATTGAACCTGCGCAGGTTATCTGAGGTAATAAATCACGTGCGTTTTGTGTTTGAATAATTAAATGTTCTGGCGCATATTGATTGCTAATGTGTATGGCTTGATTTAAATCATTAACAATGATGATTGCGCTATGGGCTATAGATTGTGCGGCAATTTCTTTACGCGGTAATTCGACTAGTAATTGTTTTACTTCTTCTGATACTTTTTCAGCAAATGTTTTTGATAAGCAAAGTAATATTGCTTGAGAATCAGGGCCATGTTCTGCTTGTGATAATAAATCTGCGGCCACATATGTTGCATTGGCGTCATCATCCGCGATAACTAAAACTTCTGAAGGACCTGCGGGTAAATCAATGCTGGCGCCTTTGGGGTCATTTGCTACAAATTGCTTCGCAGCAGTGACGTAGGCATTTCCTGGGCCAAAGATTTTATCAACTTTAGTCACTGTATCAGTACCATAAGCCATTGCGGCAATCGCTTGAGCACCGCCTAATTTATAAATGATATTGATGCCGCACTTTTTGGCAACATAAATAATATGTGGGTCTATTTCACCATTTTTATTAGGTGGCGTGCATAATATTCTGTGTGGATTATCTGCAATTTGTGCAGGGACGCCTAACATTAATGTGGTTGAAATCAGTGGCGCACTGCCGCCTGGAATGTATAAACCTACGCGTTGAATGGGTCTAGTGATTTTTTCGCATACTACGCCTGGTGTTGATTCAATTTTGATTTTAGGATGCAGTTGTGCGTGGTGAAATGCATAAATATTATTATATGCAATATCTATGGCTTGTTTTGCATGAGCAGATATTTTCTCATCATTAAATGTGCTGGTATTGATTTTAAAATCATCTAAGACAACATTATCAAACTTTTTTGACAGTTGACGTAATGCAGCATCGCCGTTTTGTTTAACTTGCTCGATAATCACCGCAGTCTTTTGCGCAATTTCGCGGTTATCACGCACGCTTGGTCGAGTTAAGCCGTTTTTAATTTGATCGTATGTATAAATTTTCATTGTATGTTGTTTCTTTTCCTATCCTTGTTACGAAGTTTTAGTGCTTAATTATTTACTCTACATTTACCCAGGTTTACGGTGCAATGGTTATTACTACATCATCATCTTTTCAACAGGCAATACTAAAATTGAGCTTGCGCCAGCTTCTTTTAAAGCTTCTAGCGTTTCCCAGAAAACGCTTTCGCCGCATACGGCATGGACCACAACTTTACTTTGGTCCCCTTCTAACGTCATTAATGTAGGGTGTTCAACACCGGGTAAAATTTCTACAATTTGTTTTAATTTATCTTTAGGTGCGTGTAACATAATGTATTTACTTTCACTTGCTAATAACACACCTTGAAGCCGACGTACAAATATATCCGCGGTTTTTTGTCTTTCAGCATCTAAGGCCGGCTTAGATTTAATTAACAATGCTTGGCTATGTAATATGGTTTCAACTTCTTTTAAATGATTGGCTTCTAGCGTGCCACCGGTTGAGACTAAATCACAAATCGCATCGGCAATACCAAGACGTGGCGCAATTTCAATTGAGCCGGTTAAGTTTATTGATTTAGCCTCGACTTTATGTTGAGCTAAATAATGTTGTAATAAATGAGGATAAGTAGTCGCAATACTTTTATGCGCTAAATCTTTAATATGTGTGTAAGTATAATCATTAGGGACTGCGATTGATAAACGACAAAAACCGAAATTGAGTTTATGCACCATGTCTACACTCTCAGTGTAATCTTTAGCTTCTTGCGAAAGAGAGACTTCTTGCAGGACATTTAAGCCTACAATGCCAAAATCACACACCTGCTCCATAATCAGCGATGGAATATCATCATCGCGGACTAATAACACATCCAGCGGAAAATTTTCGCTATGACAGAATAACTGGTCTTTGTGGCGACGAATTTTAATACCGCTGCGTGCAAGTAAATCAAATGAATCTTCACTCAAACGGCCAGATTTTTGTAAGGCTAGACGAATACGGTTGCTCATAAGGCCTCTTTTGGACCGCACTTCTTGAGTCGATATTCAACTAGAATTAAGATAGAGAATAATAAAAATAAGCAGGTTAACCCTATGAATACTCAAGCTTTTACCGATATCAATCAACGACTAGATGCGCTAGAAGCAAACCCCTTGCTTAAAGACTCGGAGCGCCATAAGGAATATTATGGTCACAGTAGCGTTCATGGGGGCAGTACTTTAAAAGAACATGCTATGATGGTTTGCGCAAGTGTTGATGAAGATACCGAAGAATACAAAACGATGGTCCTGCCTTTAATGAAGCGTATAGATAACTTTTTTGCCCATCCTGACCATGAGCTGGATTTTGTCGATGAAGTGCATTTACTACGCGCCCGCAGATTAATCGAACAAGGCAAGTATCAACAAGCCGATAAAGTTTATGCGGAAATTCCTTATAGCCCTATTTATGCCAAAGCATTTCAGCAACGCAATCATTATTTTATTAATGCGGCAAAAAATCATATTCATTTAATGAAAAAATTAACCCATCCTGCCCATGTTAAACATCAATTACTTAGCGCTTTTCATGCATTATATTATGTGCGTGAATATGATCATATGGATGATGTGAATCTTTATCAAAATGCCGAAGCCATTTTTGCACATAATGATTATAATGAAGCAAAAATGATGATGGAAAAACTGTGTACAGAATCTCTGCCAGAATCATTGAATTCATTGAATCAAAAAGAAACTTTGATAGTTTTTGACGCAATTCATGCTTATAAGAATGCCTTAACCCATTGGCGTGATATTGTTAAAACTTTGCAAAAACATTTTATTGAATTGTTATTCAGCGAGCAACAGTTTCGCCGCCCTGATGATCAAGTGCTACCACAAGCGCATGAATTATTGGATGAGCCTACTTCTACGTTTGATGTATTGCAGCATATGATTGGTAAAACCAGTCTAGAAAAAGACTTTTTAGCCGCACTAGTCGGTAATGCCATGGCAGTGCAACATTTGCAAAGGTTTGCCCAGAAGTAAATAATCCACGCATTGCAGCGCAACATATTGCGTCCCTACATAAGCTCATGTTATGTTAAACATTAACTGATATGAATAGGAAAATGCGATGCCAAAACATAAAATAGTTCTCATTGGAAATATGGGGTCAGGAAAAACCTCTTTGGTAAATGGCTATACCGACGTGCAATTTAATGAAAAGGAAAAACCAACTGAAGATCACGAAATTAAGTCAGTACAGTATGGTAATCAACAGCTAGAGATTTGGGATACTGCTGGAAAACCACAATACCGGAGCAAGATCGCTTCGTTGTTAGAAAATGTCTCCAGTGTTATGATAGTAATAGATTTGAATAGTAATGGTGAAGTAGCTACACAAGTCGCCGAATTTAAAGCCCTTTACGATGAGAAATTCAAAGAGAGTATTTCAAAACCGCTTCTTGTGCTGGTAGGCACTAAATCTGATTTAGATCACGACAACATAAAATCCAGTGAACTTAAGGACTATGCTGAAAAATATAAGATTAATTGTGCTATCACCAGTGCAAAAAATGCTTCTGATGTTGAGAAAATATTTGAATGTATTAGGATAGTATTAACCAATCAAAGTCAAACGACATTTGAAAGCTATCACCAATCAGCTCTAGCATTTAGATTTTTAAGTAATAGCAATGAAGTTGGAAATATGTACTACCAGATGGGTATGATAAATATTTCAAAACAGACCAGCACAAAAACAGAGCACGAAGAAGCACGTAATTTTATGGTTATAGCTAGTCACAATGGTAATGAACTAGCTAATCAATGGTTGCGAGATCATCCTATTTCTTCAGCAACTAGCGCCATTACTACTCAGCAAAAAAAGCAAACGCTGACTGTGCAAGAAAACAAATCATGGGTGTCTCAGTTCTCGCATTTGTTTGGTATGTAGAGACAATCATCAGTAGATTATATAATCCTCGGTGTGGGCGAAAGATTTTTCGCCCATACGGTCTGTGGTTATTTTTTGGGCATGTATAAATCTGTAATCGTGCCTTCGAATATTTCTGTGGCTAGCGCTACAGTTTCAGATAATGTGGGATGCGCGTGAATGGTTAATGCGATATCTTCAGCATCACAGCCCATTTCAATCGCAAGTCCTACTTCTGCAATTAAATCTCCGGCGTGTGGACCTACAATTGCTGCGCCTAATATTCTGTGGGTGTCATTGTCGAATATTAATTTAGTTAAACCTTCATTGCGGCCCATGCTTAATGATCTGCCGCTTGCGGCCCAGGGGAATACGCCTTTGCCGTAATTAATGTTTTGGGCTTTGGCTTGATCTTCTGTTAATCCTACCCAGGCAATTTCTGGATCGGTGTAACAAACACTTGGGATACATTTTGCATCGAAGAAATGATTTTTTCCGGCGATGACTTCTGCGGCGATTCTGCCTTCTGCTACGGCTTTATGGGCTAGCATTGGTTGTCCAATGACATCGCCGATTGCGAAAATGTGTGGGACATTTGTTTTTAATTGTTTGTCTGCGTGAATAAATCCGCGTTCGTCTACATTTACGCCTGCTTTTTCTGCGGCTATTTTTTTACCGTTGGGTGTACGACCGACTGCAGCTAAAATACGATCATACCGTTGTGGTTCGGTTGGTGCGCCCTCGCCTTCGAATGTGACATATAAACCATCTGGTTTTGCTTCTACGTTTGTGACTTTGGTTTTTAAGAAAATATTTTCGTAGCGTTTTTTAACATGTTGGTGAAATGGTTTGATGATGTCTTTGTCAAAGCCACCGATTAAACTATCGCCTAATTCAACTACGGAAATTTTTGAACCTAGTGCGTGGTATACGGTTGCCATTTCCATACCGATAATGCCGCCGCCTATGACTAATAATTTTGCAGGGATGTCTTTTAATTCGAGTGCGCCGGTTGAATCCATGATGCGTGGATCTTCTGGTAAATTAGGTAATTTTACCGGTTGTGAACCTACGGCGATAATTGCATTTTGAAATTGTATGGTTTGTGATTTGCCTTCGAATGTCACTGTGACTTCATTTGGGCCTGAGAATACGCCATCGCCTTGTACGACAGTTACGTTGCGTTGTTTTGCTAGGGCTTTTAAGCCTGCGGTTAAGCGATTAATGACACTTTGTTTCCATTCGAATATTTTGGTGATGTCTAATGTTTTTGGGCCATAAGTGACGCCGTGGGTTGATAATTCATCGACTTCATCGATTACTTTTGCGACATGTAATAATGCTTTTGAGGGAATACAACCTACGTTTAAGCAAACACCGCCTAAGGTGTTATAACGCTCGACAAGTACGACTTTTTTTCCTAAATCTGCGGCACGGAATGCTGCGGTGTATCCGCCAGGGCCGCTGCCTAATACGATGACTTCTGTTTGTATGTCTGACATGTTTATTTTCCTCGATAAATTAAAAGTTCCCGTCATTGTTATAATAACATCTGGCGTAAATCGCCTAGCATTTCTCCTAAAAATGTAATGAATCTTGCGCCTTCGGCGCCGTCTATTACTCTGTGATCATAGGATAATGATAACGGTAACATTAATCTTGGGATAAACGTACCGTTTTGATATACTGGCATCATTCTGGATTTTGATGCACCTAATATTGCAACATCTGGCGCATTGATAATCGGTGTAAATGCGGTGCCGCCTATGCCACCTAGGCTTGAAATTGTAAAACTACTGCCTTGCATTTCTTTTGCGGTTAATTGTCCAGCGCGGGCTTTATCGCTTAAGGTTTTTAATTCTTCTGCGATTTCCATAAAACCTTTGAGGTTAACATCACGTACAACGGGGACGACTAAACCATTTGGTGTATCTACCGCAACGCCAATGTGAAAATATTTTTTCAGCACTAATTGATCGTTTTGTAGGGATGCATTAAATGTGGGGAATTTTTTAAGTGCAGCAACGGAGGCTTTCATTAAAAATACTAATGGCGTTAATTTTACGCCACGCTCTTCAAACTTTGCTTTATTTTGCTGACGGAATTCTTCTAAATCAGTGATATCCACTTCATCAAATTGGGTGACGTGTGGAATATTGACCCAATTTCGATGTAAAAATTTTGCACTTAATTTTTTAATGCGTGATAATTCTTGAAATTCAACCGGGCCAAATTGGGCAAAATCAATGATAGGCATAGGTTCAATGCCAAGCGCACTACCGCCACCACCTGATTGCATGCGATTTTTAATGAATTGATTTAAATCATCTTTAGTGATGCGGCCTTTTTCGCCTGTAGCTTTAATGGTTTTTAAATCGATATTTAATTCACGTGCAAGTCTGCGCACGCCTGGGCTTGCATAAATGGAATCGGTTTGGCTTGAAGTTTGTGCAACAGCAGGTGCTGCAGGTTTTGCCTCAGCCATTTGTGGCGCAGGTTCTGATTTAACTTCAGTTTGTTTAGGCGCAGGAGATGTAATTTGTTCATCGCTTGTTATATTGCAAATAACCGAATCTTGGGCAACTTTATCCCCTACTTTCACAGCAATTTCTTGTACAACACCTGCAAGTGGTGATGGAATTTCCATAGAGGCTTTATCACTTTCTAATACCACTAAGGTTTGATTCTTTTTCACCGTCATGCCCACTTTAATTGGCACTTCAATGACATCAACTTTATCGAAATTACCGATATCTGGCACACGTACAACTTGCGCTAATTGCGCGCTCGGCGCTGATTCAGGTTTAGATGCTTGAATTTGTGTTTGTGGAACTTCTGGTTGCTGAGTTTGTTGCAAAGGCTCAGTCACTTTTTGTGCGCTTTCAGTCGCGCCTTCAACTTCAAGCGTAATCAATAAATCATTTTGTTTAATTTTATCGCCCAATTTCACATTCACAGATTGTACTTTCCCCGCTTGCGGCGATGGAATTTCCATAGACGCTTTATCACTTTCTAAGGTGACAATGCTTTGTTCTTTTTTAATGGTATCACCGGCAGCAACTTGTACTTCAATCACAGTTACATTATCGACATTACCGATATCGGGTACGGTTACATTTATAATACTCACCATCTACTCCCTTGCTGGTTCGGGTTTATTCGGATTAATATTGAATTTTTGTATCGCTTGCGCGACTAAGCTTGCCGGTATTTGTCCTCTATCGGCTAATGCTTTTAATGTGGCGATGACAATGAAATCACTATTCACTTCAAAGAAATAACGTAAACGTTCACGCGTATCACTACGGCCAAATCCATCTGTGCCTAAGGTGACATAATGATTTGGAATATAAGCACGAATTTGTTCTGAATAAGCACGCATATAATCTGTTGCAGCAATTACCGGACCTTTTCTGCCACCTAAACATTGAGTAACATAAGGAATTTGTGGCGCTTGTTCTGGATGCAGGCGATTGTAATGTAGTGCTGATGCACCATTACGTTGTAATTCATTAAAGCTGGTGACGCTCCAAATATCGCTAGTGATTTGATATTCATTTTTTAATACTTCAGCCGCTTTAATCACTTCAAGTAAAATAGTACCGCTGCCAAGTAATTGCACATGATGTTCAGAAGGCGAACTTGAACGCAAACAATACATGCCTTTAATAATACCTTCCGCGCTATTTTCAGGCATTGCTGGATGCTCGTAATTTTCATTCATTACGGTAATGTAATAAAACACATTTTCTTCATTCGCAAACATGCGCTGCATCCCATTTTGAATGATAACCGCCAATTCATAGGCAAAAGTCGGATCGTAACTCACGCAATTAGGAATGGTTGACGCTAAAATTAAACTATGTCCATCTTGGTGTTGTAAGCCTTCGCCTGCAAGTGTAGTTCTGCCTGCAGTTGCACCTAATAAAAATCCGCGTGCTTGCGAATCGCCAGCGGCCCAAGCTAAATCACCCACACGCTGAAAACCAAACATAGAATAAAAAATATAAAATGGAATCATAGGACGTTCATGCGTTGAATATGCGGTTGCTGCCGCAATCCATGAACAAAATGCACCGCCTTCATTTATGCCTTCTTCAAGCAATTGGCCTTGTTTATCTTCGCGATAATACATGACTTGGCCCGCATCGACGGGTTCGTATAATTGTCCTTTACTATTGTAAATACCTAGTGTACGAAATAAGCCTTCCATACCAAATGTGCGCGCTTCATCAGGAATAATCGGTACAATATATTTTGTTAATGCTTCATCTTTTAACAGAATATTGAGAATACGTACAAAAGCCATGGTCGTGGAAATATGACGCTCACCTGTTGCTTTTAAAAGTGTTTCAAATGCATTTAATCCGGGTACCACAAATGGTAGTTTTGGCACGCTACGTGCTGGTAAATAACCCCCTAATGCTTCGCGGCGCGCGTGAAGATAACGCATTTCTTCACTATTTTCTTCAAATTTATAATATGGATGTGAGATAATTTCTTCATCAGAAATTGGAATATGAAAACGCGTGCGAAATTCTTTTAATGCCTCTATATCCATTTTTTTCGCTTGGTGGCTGTAGTTTAATGCTTCACCTGCTGCGCCCATACCAAACCCTTTTACCGTTTTTGCTAAAATTACGACTGGTTTATTTTTATAGTTGACTGCAGACTGATAGGCAGCAAATACTTTTTCATTATCATGTCCACCACGATTTAATTTATAAATTTGGTCATCGTTTAAATGTTCAACCATGGCTTTTAACTCAGGTGATTTTCCAAAGAAATGTTCGCGCGCATAAGCACCGCCTCGTGCTTTATAAGCTTGATAATCACCATCAACAACTTCCATCATGCGTTTACGTAACGCGCCGTTAGTATCTTTTGCTAATAAGGGATCCCAATCACTTCCCCAGATCACTTTAATCACATGCCAGCCAGCGCCACGAAATACCGACTCAAATTCTTGAATAATTTTACCATTGCCGCGTACTGGGCCATCTAATCGTTGTAAATTACAATTAATTACGAAAATTAAATTATCGAGTTTTTCACGACCAGCAACAGACAGCGCACCGAGTGATTCAGGTTCATCCATTTCACCATCACCACAAAAACACCAGACTTTACGATTTTGTGTTTCAGCTAATTCTCGTGCTTGTAAATATTTCATAAAGCGGGCTTGATAAATGGCTTGTAACGGTCCTAGACCCATAGAAACTGTTGGGAATTGCCAATAATGAGGCATTAACCATGGGTGAGGATAAGAAGATAAACCATCAACTTCCACTTCTTGGCGAAAATGATCTAATTGGTCATCTGTTAATCGACCTTCTAAATATGATCGGGCATAAATTCCAGGAGAGCTATGTCCTTGATAATAAATTAAATCACCGCCGTGGTTAGCGCTTTTTGCATGGAAAAAATGATTAAAACCGACTTCGTATAAATGAGCTGCTGAGGCATAAGAGGCAATATGTCCACCTAATTCTGCTGAGGTGTAACCCGCTCGTAAAACCATGACTATGGCATTCCAGCGAATCAAAGCTTCTAAACGTCTCTCTAATGTTTTATTGCCAGGATAATGCGGTTGTTGCTCTACTGGAATAGTATTGACATAAGGCGTATTAAAACCTTCACCAAGTGTGATTCCTTGCTTACTTGCTTGTTCTTGTAATTGGGTCAATAAGAATTGTGCACGTTCAACGCCTTCACGCTCTATCACTTCTTGCAGTGCTTCTAACCATTCCTCGGTTTGTAGCGTGTCATTGTCATTTATCAGTTGATCGACGGCCATGTAAATCTCTTATTGGGTAATTTTTTAAGCCAGCATAGTATCTCTATTTTTGCGAAGAAATGCAAACTTGTGAGCATGTTTATTACATTGTTACGCGCTTACAGCGCTGGATTATTTCTCTTCATATACCCAGGGTCTAGGCGTGAATACACGCCTAGACCCTGGGCTAGAAAAATCTAAGGCTTACAGCCTTATAAAAACGCATGTCCTAATGTTGCGACAGCAGCAACCAATACCCAGATAAATAACGCACGTAATACTATTCCGTGTGCTTTTAGATTTTCTTCGCGAGTTGCGCTTGCTGCGGGTTCAGTAGTTAATGCCGCTAAACCAGAATCAATCAACTCTTCTTTACAACGATCAGTTTTCACTAAACCATTTTTCCACACATCAAAGCCTGGCATAAAATTGCCGCCCAGAGTATAGCTTAATGCCGCTAAACGTGATGGAATCCAAGCTGAAATCCAATAGACAGTATCGATATGTTGTGAAAATTGAGGATAAAATTCTGCTTGTAAACGATGTGCATTTTCTTGCATCCAACTAATCATACGATATAACAAGGCACCTACAGGTCCTAAAATTAAAAACCAAAAAATCACGCCAAAAAAACGCTCGTGTGCTTGCCAAAAAACTAATTCGGTTACACTGCGATTAAATGTTTGTGCATTAATTAAAGCGCCGCCCGCACTTTTCAGTTCTTGTTCAGCACTTGCGACATCCGCATCTTTTTTCAAATAATGTACTAATGCTTCTTGCAATGCGGTGGGCCCAAAGCAAAAATATAACACAACAAAACCAATCGCAAGTTCAACCACACCTGAAAAGTGACCGGCAATGGCCCACAAAATCGCAAGCACAATAAATACCGGTAATAATACAATCACTAAAGATAACGGTCCGCCCCAAAGGGTTTGATGACTACCCAATAAAGATTTTAAACGCGTTATATAAACATCAAACCACGCTTGATTACGAAAACGTGCGCCGGTGTCAAAATAATAATCAAGCCATAAACATGCTAAAAGAAGTGTAAGTTTCATGATCCATCCCAAGTTTAAGATTGTTGCAACAATGTTTTAAAATAAACCCAATCAAACGCTGCGCCCGGGTCGGTTTTTCTACCCGGTGCAATATCGCTATGACCTTTAATGCGATCCAATATAATTCCTGGATAATTCTGCATTAAACAGCGAGTCAATTCAGCTAATGCCCGATATTGATGTTCAGTATAGGCGGTATTGTCCTCACCTTCTAATTCTATGCCGATTGAATAATCGTTACATTTGGGCCGACCTTGAAATTCTGAGGCACCCGCATGCCAAGCACGATCATTAAACGACACAAATTGGGTCAAAACACCTTCCCTATCAATCAATACATGCGCTGAAACCTGCAATGGCAATATTGTAGCAAAATAAGGATGTGCTGTCGCGAGTAATTGATTAGTAAATAATTTTTCGATATTACCATTTGCAAATTCGCCAGGTGGCAAACTTATGTTATGAATCACAAGTAAGTTAATATCCGTACCTAGTGGCCTTGAATCACAATTAGGCGATAATATTTTTTTAATGTTTTCTAACCAACCATTAATAATTTTCATGAATATATTCTAACGCATTGACAATACAATGTCAGTAATGTTAATTTATCGACCTCTTCCCCAGTTCCCTACATAGAAGGAAAAACTAATGAAGTCAAATATACTATTTTATTCTACTTTGTGTTCATTTATCCTAGCATTCCCTGCATATGCGATTCCAACTGACACTATTGAACCTGCTGATGAACAAGACACAGAAATGGATTTTCCTGATGAACCTTATTACCCACCCGAAGAAGAAGAAGACGATGAAAAATTACCTTTAAGTGAGCGTATTGGTTATAACGACGGATTTTATATTCGTAATGCTGATAATACTTTTTCATTATTCTTTAACGGTTTATTACAAACACGTTACATTTATTCACATGCGCAAAGTGTGCCTGAGTTTGAAAACACTGATTATTATCGTTTTGAATTACGTCGTACTGATTTATATTTTAGCGGTCATTTTATTGATGAATCTTGGACTTATGTTTTAGGTACTGAAGCAGGTCCAGATGGT
>JBEKTV010000022.1:0-9808 GCA_049515675.1 Gammaproteobacteria bacterium
CTGTGAAACGAGTACATTATTCGTTTTGAATAATCTTAAGAGAGGATATTATGGATTTTTTAATCAATGCGGCTGTGGCTGCGGATACTGCGGCGGCGGCACCTGCCGGTTCTGGTTATATTGAAATCGGTATGTTGGTGTTTTTTGTGCTGATTTTTTATCTGATGATTTGGCGCCCGCAGGCAAAACGTGCTAAAGATCACCGTAATTTAATGAGTTCATTGTCTCAAGGTGATGAAGTAGTTACCGCAGGTGGATTAGTTGGTAAAATCAATGAAATTAAAGATGATTTAATCATCTTGACTGTTGGCGAGCAAACCAATGTGTATTGTCAAAAAAGTGCGATAACCTCAGTGTTACCTAAAGGCACTTTAAAATCATTAGAGAAATAACGGCAAGTAAAATGGCACTGAATCAATATCCTTTATGGAAAAATATTTTAATCATCCTTATCGCGGTATTGGGTGCCATTTATGCATTACCGAATTTATTTGGTGAAGACCCTGCGATTCAAATTTCTGCATTAAAAGGCGAGGTGAGTGACAAAACTGTTGCAAGCGTTGAAGCCGTATTAAAAAATGCTGATATTCCCTATCAAATCGAATCAGAAAATCAACGTATTTTAGTACGTTTTAACAACGCAGATAATCAATTAACCGCACGTGATTTAGTGGCCAAAGATTTAGGCGAGAATACAGTCGTTGCCTTAAATCTTGCGCCCAGTACGCCACATTGGTTACGCGCATTACATGCAAAACCTATGAAGCTCGGTTTAGATTTACGCGGGGGTGTACATTTTTTACTTGAAATTGATACCGCCTCTGTAGCCGCAAGACGTTTAGATAGTTATTTAAACGATGTGCGTACACGTTTTCGTGAACAAAATATTCGTTATCGTGGCATGGAAATTAATACGGCAAAACAATTGGTGATTCGCTTTGATGATGAAGCGACACAAAAATCTGCGCAATCATTAATTAATTTAGAATTCCCCGGTTTAGAATTAGTCGCGCATCCTTCTGGACAAATTTATACCCTAGAAGGCGGATTATCGGAATTAGAAATGCGTGATACTTTAAATTTTGCCGTCGATCAAACCATGACGACGTTGCGTAATCGTGTCAATGAACTGGGCGTTTCTGAAGCATTAGTTCAGCGTCAAGGCGCAAATCGTGTGGTAATTGAATTGCCTGGCGTACAAGATACCGCTATGGCGAAAGATATTTTAGACAAAATGGCCACCGTTGAATTTCGTATGGTGAATATGGACAATTCTGTGGGCGAGACTTTATATGAGCGTAATGGCACACCCGTGTTGTTACACAGAAAAATAGTCTTAACCGGTGATTCTGTTGTCGGCGCACAATCAGGTTTAGATGATTTTGGCCGGCCTGCGGTATTTATTCAAATCGGCGGCGATGTGCGTGCATTTTCCAGATTTACGGGTGAAAATATTGGTCAGCCTATGGCAACGATTTATATTGAAAGTAGATTTGTGGATAAAGTCGTGAATAATGAAACCATTCGCAGCATTGTGCAAAATAAAGAAGTCGTGAGTGTTGCCACCATTGAATCTGCTTTAGGCAATCGTTTTCAAATTACCGGTTTAAGAAGTGCAGATGAAGCGCGCACTTTAGCATTATTATTACGCGCAGGTGCGCTGCCCGCACCGATTGATATTGTGGAAGAGCGCACAGTGGGACCGAGTTTAGGCATAGATAATATTAAAGCGGGTATTTGGTCGACTTTAGCGGGCTTATCATTAGTATTATTATTTATGGTGTTTTATTACCGCGGATTTGGCGTGATTGCCGATATTGCTTTGGTCATCAATTTAATTTTAATTATTGCGATTTTATCAGTATTAGGGGCAACGCTGACGCTGCCTGGGATTGCTGCGATTGTATTAACACTCGGTATGGCTGTTGATGCCAATGTGTTAATTTTTGAGCGGATTAAAGAAGAAATTAAACAAGGCAATGCGCCGCAAGCGAGTATTTTTGCCGGTTTTGAAAAAGCTTTCGTGACTATTATTGATGCGCAGCTTACTACATTTATCGCAGCGCTTGCGTTATTTTCTTTAGGCAGTGGCCCAGTCAGAGGTTTTGCCGTGACCTTGATTATTGGTTTAGTGACTTCAGTGTTTACTGCGGTGATGGTGTCACGCTTAATCGTGAACTACTGGTACGGAAAGCGTAATGTTAATAAATTATCTATAGGAATTTAAATGCGATTATTTGCATCCGCTATTGATTTTATGAAATACCGTAAATTAACGGCGCTAGTGTCCGTGGTGTTAATTGTAGGTTCAGTATTCTTTTTAGTGACGCGTGGCTTAAATTTCAGTTTAGATTTTACTGGCGGTACAGTCGTCGAAGTAGCTTATCCACAATCTGTTGCGGTTGCTGATGTGCGTAATACTTTAGCAGAATCGGGTTTTCCAGATGCCGTAGTACAACATTACGGCTCAACCCACTTCGTATTAATTCGCTTAGCCCCGCAAGATACGCAAGGTGTTGCCGTAGGCCAGGCGATATTATCCGCATTAAAAGCGCAAAATCCTGATGTTGAATTAATGCGTGCCGATGAAGTGGGCGCACAAATTGGTAAAGAAATGGCTGAGCAGGGCGCACTTGCGATTTTAATTGCTTTAATTGGTACCGCGATTTATATCGCCATGCGTTACGAATACCGTTTTGCGATTGGTGCCGCTGTTGCACTGATGCATGATCCTCTAGTGATTTTAGGTATTTTTGCCATGTTGCAAATTGAATTTGATTTGCCAGCACTTGCGGCAATATTGGCAATTATCGGCTATTCTTTAAATGATACGATAGTGGTATTTGACCGCATCAAAGAAAATTTTCTGAAAATGCATAAAAATACTACTGAAGAAATCGTCAATGTCTCACTTAATCAAACGTTAACGCGGACTTTGATGACTTCGTTTTTAACATTATTAGTGGTGGTCGCATTATTATTATTTGGCGGCAAATCATTATTTGGTTTTTCATTAGCGTTGACAATCGGGATTATTGTCGGTACTTATTCGTCAATCTATATTGCGAGCAGTTTATCTTTAGCTTTAGGCTTAAGTCGACAAGATCTCATTCGCATTAAAGAAAAAAACCCTGAGGATGATAGGCCATAAAGGAGAGCGAACATGGAAGCTTTTGATGATCCTGAATTTGGCGGTATAAACTCAAGTAATATAAGAATTCATAATTTTTTAATGCTTAGTATTTGCATATTGAGCTTAGCGGGCGGCATATATTGGTGGTCAGAAACACAAGCGGTGCATTTTGTTCTACTTTTAGTGATGTATACCTTAGCTGTGCTGGGTGTGAATGTAGGCTATCACCGTTATTTTACCCATAGGGGTTTTAAATGCAAACCGTGGTTTGCTTATGTATTAATGTTGTTTGGTACTTTATCTGCTTCAGGACCTTTATTACAGTGGGTGAGAACTCATTGGTGTCATCATCATTTTGTCGATCAAACCGGCGATCCACATTCCCCTCATCTTGAAAAGCATAAACATAAAGGCGCTTGGTATAATTTTTGGTATGCACATATGGGGTGGGTATTTAGTGAACCTTTTCCGACTAAAGCACTCCGTCCGCAAGATCAAAAGTTGTTGGCCCTGGTAAACAATAGCACTATTGCACAACATGGTTTTGGCTATTATGCGGTCATATTGATTGGAATTTTGATTCCAGGAATTATTGCAGGATTATGGACGCAGAGTCTAATGGGTGCATGGTTAGGAATTTTATGGGGTGGATTCATTCGGATTAGTTTAGTGATACACGAAGAATTTTCTATTAATTCCTTTTGTCATCTGTTTGGACAAAGAACCTATGACAACAAAGATAACAGCAGAGATAATTGGTTTTTTGGGATTGTATCTTTAGGTGAGGGCTGGCATAACACCCATCATCGCTTCCCTTATTCCGCGCGCCATGGCTTAAAATGGTGGCAAATTGATTTTAGTTATTATGTTATTTATCTATTAGAAAAATGCGGCATTATCTGGGATGTTAAATTGCCAGTAAAATGAATTTAAATAATCAAATTGTTCTGTTGGGTTTTGTCTTCGGAATTGCTTTCATTGACCTTAGTCATATGTCAAATTACTTTTTAACTATATTATTTCTTTAAAAAACAACCATAATAAGTTATATAACGAGTAAAATAAATTTAACGAGGCACGACATGAAATTCAATATAAAGCCCCATGAAGGGTATAAAATTCTTACTTATGATATAGAACCTAACTTACGATTGGTGGCTGCTTATGATGATGAATTTGCACAATTACCTGCAAACGGTGGGCTTAGGATGCGTGAATATAAAAGTGTTGAAGCCCAAGAAGCAGAAGCGCTGATTTTAGCACAGCAAATGTCCAAAAAACATAAACTCTATAATACAGGTTTTACCGGCGTTAAATTAGTTGCGCATGGAAAAGTCACTCCTGAAAATAAAATTAAAATTTTAAATGCAGCCGCTGAAGTTCTTAATTATTTTAAAGGTAAAATTTATACGGGTTGTGATATGAATATCAGCAATCAAGACATGGAATATTTAACAACCATGTCAAAATATGTGCTCAGTGGACTAGGCAGTCAAATTAACACTTCATTTGCAACGGCTTATGGTGTTTATGCCGCACTGATGGCTGTTATTCATTTTCAACATCTCGAGAATAAAAAACATAAAATTCTTGTGCATGGTATTGGTAAATTAGGCAGTGTGCTTGTTAATAAATTACTGGCAGATGGTCATGAAGTATACACCTATGATGCAAGATTTGAATCTGCGAATGTAAATGGCGCAATTAATATTTCACAAAATAACAATTGGTATGAAACACCTTGTGATTATCTAGTATTATGTTCATTCTCCGGGGTGATTACTGAAGAAATTGCAAGAAAACTTAACTGTTCTTGGGTGGTCAGTGGTGCCAATGCACCTTTTGCAACATCGAAGGTGCCGGATATTTTATTTGATAAAAAAATTTCCTGGCTACCAGATGTGGTCAGTAATAGTGGTGCAGTTGTTTGTGATGTTTTAGAATTTCTAGATCGTGAAAGATATATTAAAATTGACCCACAAATTGTATACGATTTTGTTTACCAAGTAACGTTTAAAAAAACAGAAACCCTATTAGGTTTAGCGAAAAAATATAATCTGTCGCCTTATGATGTCCTCCACATATTTTTTTCGATTGAATGGAATGACAATATATTAAATATTGAAGAATAATAAATTCGGGTTAAATACTAATGGCTTGTGTGAGCGGTGCAATCAATGTGGCATTGCTCGCAATAATGCAACCGGAACTTAAAAAGTGTGCTTGTCCAGGAGGTTCAGTGACTACGCCACCTGCTTCTTGTACTAATAATGAACCTGCGGCAACATCCCAAACTTTTAAGTTTTTATCAATACAGCCATCTAAACGTCCAGCGGCCACATAGGCTAAATCTAAGGCTGCAGATCCGCTGCGACGCACGCCGCCCATGATTTTGCTGATTTCAGGACGAATTTGTCGCTCTCTGGCATTAATTAAGGCGCCATCAAGTTTGCGAAGTTGTGCAACGCGCATACGCCGATTATTGACTTGCGAACCACGCCCACGAGTTGCGGTAAATAATTCTTGACGAATCGGGTCCCAAATCACGCCATGTTCAATATTATCCCCTTGCTTTAAGGCGATAGACACGCAAAAATGCGGATAACCATGGACAAAATTAGTGGTGCCATCTAGTGGGTCAATAATCCAGGTAAATTCGCTATCACCTTGAATTTCACCGGATTCTTCACAAATAAACCCATAATCAGGATAAGATTTTTGCAAAATATAAATAATTGCCTGCTCAGCTTTAAGGTCAACGTCAGTAGTCACCCCTTTGCCTTTTTTAAGTATTTTAACTTCATCCAGCCGCTCTAAAGCCCTGACAATAATATCGCCCGCTTTACGCGCTGCATCTATGGCTATGTTGACTATGGGGTGGTGCATATTGGTTTTCCTAAAAAGGGATATAGGATACCACAGTCGACTATTAAAGAGGGTCCTATTTTTATTGATACATCAGTGTAAATATTTTCGCTAAAAATATTTACACTGATGACTATTCCATTGTAAAATTTATCCGATAATGATATTCACAGGGAGAAAGTGATATGCCAACTATTAGTATGTTTTATGGAATTATTGTCAGTATGTTTTACGCAGATCATGCACCGCCGCATATACATGTACAGTATGCAGAGTTTAAAGGAATAATTGATATAGAAAAACTGGCGATAATAAAAGGGAACTTGCCAAGAAGAGCACTAGAGCTTACTATAGATTGGACTGAGCTTCATCAATCTGAATTATTAACAGATTGGTATTTGTGTCAAAAAAATCAGGCTCCAAATAAAATTGAGCCTTTAAAATGAGAGAAAGTATTATGTATTGGGACGTAACCGAAGTTACACCACAAGCACATTTAACCCTCGCTATACGATTTGAAGATGGTATTGCGGGTAATGTGCGTATTTTACCTAGTTATTTGACCGGCGTTTTCTCACCCCTAAAAAATGCAGACTTTTTCAATCAAGTTTTTATTCAAAATGGTGCAGTCACCTGGCCTGGTGAAATTGATTTAGCACCAGATGCCATGCATGATGAAATTAAGCAACATGGAGAGTGGGTATTGAAATAACCTTATTTAGGTTAAAATACCTTTCATGAAGCAAAGTAACATCCGTATCATCCTCCATCAAACTTCCCATCCTGGCAATATTGGCGCAACTGCTCGGGCGATGTGGACTATGGGGTTGGATTGTTTATATTTAGTCGCGCCTAAATCTTTTCCTGATCCTATTGCGACCAGCCGGGCTTCAGGTGCTGAGCATATTTTAGATAATGCTGTTGTTGTAAATACTTTAGATGAAGCTTTGGCGGATTGTGCTGTTGTAATTGGCACAAGTGCGCAAGATAGGCATTTACCTTGGCCGCAATTATCTCCAAAGGCATGTGCAAAATTGGTAGCGAAGGAATCTTGTCACCAAACGGTTGGGATTTTATTTGGCCCGGAGCGTACGGGTCTTTCTAATGAGGATTTGCAACGTTGTCAGTATCAAGTCGCTATTCCTGCAAATCCTGCTTATAGTTCGTTAAATTTAGCGATGGCTGTGCAAGTGATTTGTTATGAAATTTATGGTGCTTTATTAGAGCCGATAGAGGCGGAATTACGACCATTAGCCAATGATGCGCAAATGCAAAGTTTTTATCTACATTTAGATAAAGTGCTAGACGAGATTCATTTTCGCAAACCCACGTCTTCGCCGGATTTAATGCCAAAATTAAAACGTATATTTAATCGCGCGCAATTAGATGAAGATGAAATCAATTTACTAAGAGGTGTATTTAAAAAAATATGCAAAGACCCATCTACTTAGATTATGCCGCAACAACGCCAGTTGACTCGCGTGTTGCTGATAAAATGGCGCAGTGTTTAACCATTGATGGCAATTTTGGCAATCCATCATCAACTACGCATATTTATGGTGCAATGGCATTAGATGCGGTTGAAACCGCACGTCAACAAGTTGCGGATTTAATCAATGCGCAAGCAGAAGAAATCATTTGGACAAGTGGCGCAACGGAAGCAAATAATTTAGCCCTGCAAGGCGCAGCGCATTTTTATCAACAGAAAAAAAATCATATTATTACAGTGAAAACTGAACATAAAGCCGTGTTAGATGTGTGTTATGCCTTGGCAGAGCAAGGTTTTAAAGTAGATTTTTTATCAGTACAAAAAAATGGTTTAATTGATTTTGAAGAGTTAAAAAGTGTATTGAATGATAAAACCTTATTAGTATCAGTCATGCATGTTAATAACGAAATTGGCGTGATTCAAGATATAGAAAAAATTGGCGCACTCGCCAAACAACATCAAGCCTTATTTCATGTCGATGCCGCGCAAAGCGCAGGGCGCGTGCCGATTGATGTAGAAAAAATGCAAATTGATTTATTATCTTTATCTGCACATAAAATGTATGGACCAAAAGGTGCGGGTGTATTATACGTGCGTAAAAAACCACGCGTACGTTTACAAGCTTTAATGTATGGGGGTGGTCATCAACAAGGTTTACGTCCAGGAACATTAGCCACGCATCAAATTGTTGGCATGGGTGAAGCTGCAAAAATAGCCAAAGCAGAAATGTCACACGATATGGCGCGCCTTAAACATTTACGCAATCAATTGTGGACCATGATAAAAGATTTAAAAGGCTTACATTTAAATACAGATTTTGACCATGCCGCTGTAAACTTTTTAAATATTAGTTTTGACAATATTGATGGCGAAATATTATTGCAACGATTAGCCGATATTGCGGTATCTATGGGATCTGCTTGTACTTCAGCAGTGCAGACGCCTTCACATGTATTAAAAGCAATTGGCATATCGGATCAATTGGCACAAAGTACTTTGCGCATTACTCTTGGACGCTTTACCAGCGAAGCAGAAATTATTAAAACTGGACAATTAATTCAGCAGCTTATTTCTTCTTAGATAATTTTGTGTTCGAAGCGTGTTGTGTTACGCCATTTGTCTCAGGCTTTTGTGAAAATAAAGATAACACGCACTGTACACATGATGAGGCTTCATAAGCTTGTAGAGATGCTACTATCATTTCTTGGCGTAAAAACTGTTTATCCAGTTCTTTTAAATCTTTTGGGCAGCTTTGGATTGTGAAAGTGAGTATCTCCAGATTAGCATCCATATATGTTTTAAATAATCCATTGATGTTCATTGGCCCCTTGGGTTTTATATTGATTGTACTTGTCATACTTGTGAGTGTTGAGCAATAGAGGCGACTATTTTTTACAGTATTAGGTAAGTATTTATAAGCACCTAATAAAATTAAAAATGGATATGTAAATTTATGTACAGACGAGGGTATATTTTCTGAAGTTGATTTACTTTCCCTTTCACCATTTAAAAAATTTTTGGTGTCAGTTTCAGAGGCGCTAAAATTTTTTAACATATCATTGAATATCAATTGAGCAATAAACATATCGCTTTGTCCAGGATGCTTTTTTTTAAGTGCGTTAAAATAATCCACGACGACACCTGAATGATTCCAAAAATCGATAAACGCAGGTGTCGAAATTTTAAATGCTTGACCTTTACGCTGGGCCCAAAAATATTGACCAAATTCTTCATAGGTTTCATCTCTTAAGGTCATACCATCATGAATTTTAATGACTGCAAATTGTTTTGCAGTGTCGACAAGGGCTTGTCCAAGGGCGCGGGCTAAAGTTTTAGAGTACAGCATATTATTCTCGTGTAAGTTAAATCAACAAATTTGGTATGGTAATCCACTTTATTAGCCTAATGCAAGGCGGATTTAATATGATATAATGCCAAGGTCTTAGAATCAGGAACTATTATGAGTATCAAAGTAACACCCGCCGCCGCACAACATATTGATAACGTTATTAAAAAACGTGGGTCAGGACTTGGCTTTCGCTTAGCGGTTAAAGATACAGGCTGTTCTGGTTATTCTTATGTGATGGGCATTGCCGATGAAGTGGGTGACCAAGAGTTGGTTTTTCAAGCTGAAGGTGTGCAAATCATAGTCCCTAAAGACAGCGTCAATTATTTACAAGGTACAGAAATTGACTTAGCGGTTTCTGGGCTGAATCGTAAATTGGTTTTTCACAACCCCAATGCCGTTGATGCGTGCGGTTGTGGTGAGAGTTTTAATTTAAAAGAAGGAGCAGCGTAATGGCATTAGAATATACTTTATC
>JBEKTV010000023.1:0-9647 GCA_049515675.1 Gammaproteobacteria bacterium
ATACCTTTGATGATTTTATTTTGGCGGCCGAACATTTAATCAAAGAAAACTACACTACAAATACACAGTTAGTCATCAATGGCGGCAGCGCTGGCGGATTATTAATGGGCGCTGTTGTCAATAAACGCCCTGATTTATTTGCCGTCTGTATTGCTAATGTGCCTTTTGTGGATGTCTTAAATACCATGCAAGATCCTACCCTACCCTTATCGATTACTGAATATGAAGAATGGGGAAATCCTAATGAGCCTGATGCTTTTAACTATATCGCGACCTACTCTCCCTATGATAATATTAAGCATCAAGCCTATCCTGCGATTTTAGCAACTGCAGGCTTAAGCGATTGGCGGGTGCCGTATTGGGAAGCCGCAAAATGGGTCGCAAAATTACGTGAATATAAAACCGACGATCATTTATTATTATTAAAAACGGACTTAGAATCCGGACATTTTGGCTTATCCGGCCGTTATAATGTCATTCGTGAAGTCGCCTTAGAATATGCATTTATTTTTAGAGTATTAAATATTTAACATGATGAATCCACATTACCAACCTGAACATATTGAGCCTGCGGTCCAAGCGTTTTGGGATACAGATAAAACCTTTCAAGTCAAAGAAGACAGCCATCGCGAAAAATTTTATTGTTTATCCATGCTGCCTTATCCTAGCGGTCATCTGCATATGGGACACGTGCGTAATTACACTATTGGCGATGTAATTGCACGCTTTGAGCGCATGAATGGTAAAAATGTTTTGCAACCTATGGGTTGGGATGCATTTGGTTTGCCCGCAGAAAATGCAGCGATTAAAAACGGCAGCGCACCTTCACAATGGACTTATGAAAATATTGCCCATATGCGCAATCAATTACAAAAATTAGGTTTTGCCTATGATTGGTCGCGCGAAATTGCCACTTGTGACCCTCACTATTACCGCTGGGAACAATGGTTATTTTTGCAAATGTATAAAAAAGGTTTAGTTTATAAAAAATCAACTTTAGTGAATTGGGACCCCGTCGATCAAACTGTTTTAGCCAATGAACAAGTGATTAATGGCCGCGGCTGGCGATCTGATGCCTTAGTTGAACTGCGTGAAATTCCACAATGGTTTTTTAAAATCACCGATTATGCCGAAGAATTACTGACAGAATTAGCGCAAATGCCTGGCTGGCCTGAACAAGTGCGCACTATGCAAAAAAATTGGATAGGCAGAAGCGTGGGGCATCGCGTATTTTTTAAACTACAAAATAGTGAAGCAACATTAGAAGTTTATACCACACGTCTTGATACTTTATCTGGCGTCACCTATTTAGCGATTGCCGCGCAACATCCTCTAGCTCACCTTGCAGGAGAAAATAATGCTGAAGTAAAAGCATTTATCGATGAATGTGCCCACGGCAAAACTGCAGAAGCAGAACTTGCGCAAATGGAAAAACGCGGTATTTTTACTGGACTTTATGCCCATCATCCCATTACCAATGAATTACTGCCCATTTGGATTGCGAATTTTGTGTTAATGAATTATGGCAGCGGCGCGGTTATGGCGGTTCCCATTCAAGATGAACGCGACGCGGCATTTGCTGAAAAATATCAATTACCGGTGAAAGAAATCACTGATTCCGTGGATGAATCTGCATTTGAACAACAAGTCAATTTCAGATTACGCGATTGGGGGATTTCACGGCAGCGTTATTGGGGCGCACCCATTCCTATGATTAATTGTGAGACTTGTGGTCCACAACCTGTCAAGGAAGAAGATTTACCTGTGGTTTTACCAGAAGGTTTAATACCTTCCGAAAAAGGTTCTGTGTTAAAAGAACATGCAGAATTCCTCAAAGCAAAATGTCCAAATTGTGGCGAGCCTGCCACACGCGAGAGCGACACATTTGATACTTTTATGGAGTCATCTTGGTATTTTGCACGATATACCTGTCCTGACCAAGATAAAAAAATATTAGATGAGCGTGCATTATATTGGCTACCCGTTGATTACTATATCGGCGGCATTGAACATGCTGTGATGCATTTACTCTATTCTCGTTTTATTTATAAAGTATTACGTGATTTAAATTTAGTCCCAGGCGATGAGCCGTTTAAAAATTTATTAACTCAAGGTATGGTGTTAAAAGATGGCGCGAAGATGTCTAAATCTAAAGGCAATACTGTTGATCCTAATGTATTGATTAATACTTATGGGGCAGATACAGTGCGATTATTTAGCATGTTTGCAGCGCCCCCTGAACTCAGTTTAGAGTGGAGCGATGCCGGTGTTGAAGGCGCATCTCGTTATTTAAAACGTTTGTACAAATTAGTGCATACGCATTTACAAAATCCTATACAAGGCGAAAGTGTAAAAGATTTGAATGCCAATCAACAAGAATTACGTTATCAAATTCATTTTACGATTAAAAAAGTTACTGAAGATATTCAGGTGCGTAAAATATTCAACACCGCAATTGCTAGCATTATGGAATTAACTAATTTCCTACATAAATACACAGTTAATGATGCAACAGATTATGCGCTGATGCAACGCGCACTCGAGACTATTGTTTTATTGTTAGCGCCTATCACACCGCATGTGTGTCATTTCTTATGGCAACAACTAGGCAATGAAGGTACTGTGGCCCTTCATCCTTGGCCAGCATTTGATAATAGCTTTTTATCGCGCGCGCAATATGAATTAGTGGTACAAGTCAATGGTAAAGTGCGGGCTAAATTGCAAATTGCTGAAGGTACAGATGAAGAGGCCATCAAACAACAAGCCCTACAAGAAGACAATGTACAAAAGTTTATTGCAGGTAAAGACATTAAGAAAATCATTATTGTGCCTAAACGTTTAGTGAGTATTGTGATTTAATTTAAAACAGAGAATAAATATGCGCATTATAATAATATCCTTACTATGCACCCTGCTGCTTGGCTGTGGCTTTAAACTACGCGAACCTATACAACTTGCTGAACATATTCAAACTTTAGATGTTTCACCTGATGACCCCTATCGTCCACTACAACGCACCGTACGTGAAACACTCGCTTACTCTGGTGTTGAAGTTGAAGATGGCGCTGATATTATTTTAAAACTACAACCTGAAGAAGTTTTGCGCTCAACTTATGCGGTGGATACTGCGGGCGATGTCGCGCAAGAATTAATATCCTATACATTAAAATTTGAACTAGTCGATAAAGACAATAATATTTTAATCCCTATGCAAACCATTAAAACCGACAGGATTTTATACATTCACGAAAACCAACTACTGAGTGTGAATCGCGAAGAGCGCACTTTAATTGACGATATGCGTCAAGAAGCTGTAATGCAATTAATCAGACGCTTGGCGGCGTATGATGAAAATTAACAGCGACCAATTGCCGCAACAGCTGAATAAAGCGCATCCTGGCTTTTGGCTTGCAAGTGATGAGATATTCCTACAACAATTATCTGCCGATTTAATTCGTAATTATGCAAAGCAATCTGGCTTTAGCGAGCGCATTGTGTTTCAAATCGATGCACAGTTTAATTGGGGCGTGGTTGAGGAAGCATTAAATACACTATCTTTATTTAGTGATAAACAGTTTATCGAAATTAGATTTTTGCAAGATAAATTTAGTGATACCGACCGCAAAGCTTTACAAGCTTGCATAGATAAATTAAGTCCTGATATTTTGCTACTGATTTTATCGCATAAAATTGAAGCACAAACCCAAAAAGCAAAATGGTTTGAGGAAATTACCAAAAAAATCTGTTTTGTCCCAATTTGGCCCATCACTGCGCAACAGTATTTATCCTGGCTTAAAAGTCGCGCGCAATATTATCAATTAAATATTGAGCAAGCAGGTCTACAATTATTAGCCAAGCAAACCCTGGGCAATATACTTGCAGCGGATCAAATCTTGCAGCAGTTAAAACTTATTGATAACCCTGTCGATCCCACGCAAACAGGCGTTCAGATCACGGCTAAAATGCTTTTGGATCTGACTCATGATGCCATGCAAAGCGATTTGTTTACTTTTGTCGATGTATTTTTAAGCGCACAAACCACAAACACTATTCAACATTTACAACGACTCAAAATTCAGGGCGTTGAGCCTATTTTAATCATCTGGGCGCTGGCACGTGAATTACGTACGCTTAATAGTATGCATGTCGGTGAAAGACCGTATATTTGGCCCTCACGGCAATTATTGTTTCAGCAAGCCTTAAAACATTTCCCCCAGCAAAAAATTCAAAAACTCATGCAACAATTAGCTACAATTGATTTATACATTAAAGGCGTAAAACCAGGCGATGCTTGGGTTTCACTCGAGAGGCTTATTTTATGTTAGGTATTTTTGGTGGCACATTTGATCCAATTCACTACGGCCATTTAAGCGCGGCATGGCAAGTGTATCAAACGCTCAATTTAACACAATTGCGTTTTATGCCTTGTAATCATCCCCCTCATAGATCTGCAGCCATTGCAAATGCAACTCACCGTGTCAATATGTTAAAACTTGCGATTAAAGATATTCCAGAGTTTGTGATAGATGATCGTGAATTAAAATCCAATGACATCTCTTACTCCGTCAATAGTTTAAAACAAATCCGCCAAGAAATCGGCAACACACCTTTGTGTTTTATCTTAGGTTTAGATGCATTTAATCAAATTCACACTTGGCATGAACCTTTTGAGATAATAAAACTGGCCCACATTATTGTTTTGGGTAGGCCCGATCATAATTTAAATCAAACCGATATGATTAATGATTTAATGCAACACCAAATCGATAACCCTGAAAAATTAAAAATGCAAAATGCCGGTTTTATTTATTTTGAGCAAAATACTTTGTTGGATATTTCCGCAACGCAAATTAGAAATATGTTAATACAAGGCATATCGCCAAAATTTTTATTACCTGATGATGTGTTAGATTATATAGAACATGAAGGGCTGTATAGTTCAGTTTAAACTTCTAACCGATTTATTTAGTTTCTTTGACACGTTTCCACGTGGTAGTTTTACCGAAAATAGGATCGATAACATACCCGCTCATTTCAAGGGTATCATCATGATTGACCAATTTCATTGTTCCAGAATATATTTCGCCACTTTCAGCATTTAACAGATGACCACCATCCCATTCATTATCGCCACTTGGCATCATGCCCCATAATATTTTTAGATTTTTATAAGGTTTGTCTTGATTGTCGCCTGTACAGTTTGTACAAGTATGTGGGGGATTTTCTCCGGGACGTGGATAGGCATTTTCAATCACACCAATTAATTCACCACTGGGTAAAGTTTTAATACGTATGCGCGCGCTAGGCGTATCGCTTGCTTTATAGCGAGCTTCCCACAAGCCATCTACTGCTGCAGGTTGGTTATTAGCTGCCCATAAGCTAGTGCTTAATAAAAAACTTAATAGGCACGCTAATAACTGTTTCATGATGACTTTGCGATGCATTCTTAGACATGCCCCATCAGCGCTAAAATCAGAATAATAATCAAAATAAGACCAATTAATCCACTTGGACCATAGCCCCAATTTCTACTGTGTGGCCAAGCTGGGATTGCGCCCACTAAAATCAAAATTAATAAAACGATTAATACTGTACTTAACATAATATGCCCCTTTTTTCTGTAGTCAGTCTTCAAAGTATAGGATGAAAATAGGGCTTATAATTATTGAAGACCTACTACCACGTCATCCTGTACATAGTGAGAAATTAAGCTAACATTATATATATTAGATCATTAATCTGGAGATACACTGAAATGAATATGAATCTAGATGAAGTCAATTCAATTTTATACTTAAAGCCAGAAAAGGCGCTTTCTACTGAAGATTTTCTGCAAATCTCATCAGTGTTGGATTCGTATTTTAAAGACCGTGCGCAATTAAAAGGCTTAGTGATTGAAACTAGGAACTTTCCAGGCTGGGAAAATTTCAATGCCTTTATCGCGCATGTGAAATTTATCAGAAAACATAATGCTAGAATTCAAAGAATTGCATTAGTGACTGATAGTAAATTTGCTGATTTTGCTAAAAGCTTTATTGGTTTATTTGTGACATCAGAAATAAAACATTTCTATTATGACCAAGCCTCTGCCGCAACGAAATGGATTTTGCAATAAATTAGGCATAAAAAATATAAGACACGCACATTTCAATTTGTGGGTGTCTTATATTTTTGGTTAAATCAGTATAAAATACCTTCTTTTGGATTCATTATAGGATGTAGTATGTCTAATCTCGCATTTGCCCAAATCATAGCCTCTGAATTATCCGTCAATATTAACCAAGTCCAAGCTGCCATAGATTTACTCGATGAAGGTGCGACGGTGCCGTTTATTTCGCGTTATCGTAAAGAGGCAACTGGAGGTTTAACAGATACTCACTTAAGGGATTTGGAAGAACGTTTAACCTATTTGCGGGAATTAGATGATAGGAAAAAAACGATTTTAAAATCAATAAAAGAGCAAGGTAAATTAGATGCAACTCTTGAAGCAAAAATTAATAATGTGGCCAATAAAACTGAATTAGAAGATTTATACTTACCCTTTAAACCTAAACGTCGCACGAAAGGGCAAATTGCAATAGAAGCAGGTTTATTACCCTTGGCTGAATTATTATTAACTGATCAAAGCATAGATCCGAAAATTGCTGCGCAAAAATTTATTAATGTTGAAAATAAGATTAATACAACTGAAGATGCTCTTGATGGTGCAAAAGCTATTTTATCAGAACAATTTGCAGAAAATCCTGAATTAGTGCAACGTTGTCGTGAATATATGTGGGAACATGCCTTAATCATCAGCGAGGTCATGCCAGATAAACGCGAGGAAAAAACAAAATTCAGTGATTATTATAGTTTTTCAGAACCGCTCAAACGCATTCCATCACATCGTGCACTTGCCTTGTTACGCGGGCGCAATGAATCCATTTTATCTTTAAAATTAGCCTTAAAAGATGAAGCCAGCATGGAACATCCATGTATTACTTTTGTAAGCGCATTTGCAAATGCACAATCTCCTTGGCTAAAAGAGGTCGCACAATGGACATGGAAAGTAAAATTAGCTATTAGCACAGAATTAGCCTTAATGACTCGCATGCGTGAAAATGCAGAATTGGAAGCGATACGCGTATTCAAAGAAAACCTACGTGATTTATTAATGGCGCCTCCTGCTGGCATGCGTACAACACTAGGTTTAGATCCTGGTTTTCGCACCGGTGTTAAAACAGCTGTAGTTGATGAAACAGGAAAGCTCGTACATTATGAAACTATTTTCCCGCATATGCCGCAAAATAAACAAAAAGAATCCTTGCTTACTTTAGCCAAAATTTGTAAACACTATCATGTTAAATTAATTAGCATAGGTAATGGTACTGCCTGCCGTGAAACTGAAGATTTAGTCAAAGCTTTAATGAAAGCAATGCCGGAATTAAATTTATCTTATATTGTAGTCAGTGAAGCCGGTGCATCTGTATATTCTGCATCGCAATTAGCAAGTGAAGAGATGCCAGATGTTGATGTGTCTTATCGTGGCGCTGCATCAATCGCAAGACGCTTACAAGATCCATTAGCGGAATTAGTTAAAATAGATCCAAAATCTATAGGCGTTGGCCAATATCAACATGATTTAAATCAAATACGCTTAGCAAAAGGTTTGGATGCCATTGTTGAAGATTGCGTGAATGCCATTGGTGTTGATGTGAATACTGCATCTGCGCCTTTATTACGGCGTATTTCTGGATTAAATCCTAATATTGCGCAAGCTATTTTAACTTATCGTAATGAACATGGACAATTTAAAACCCGTAATGATTTGAAAAAAGTCCCAAGCCTTGGTCCAAAAACATTTCAGCAAGCGGCAGGATTTTTGCGTATTATTGGCGGAAAAAATCCTTTAGATGCATCCGCTGTACATCCTGAAGCTTATCCTGTAGTTGAAAAAATATTAACCGATATTCATTTGCCCATCACGCAAGCCATAGGCAATAAAGAAGTTTTAACTAAAATTAATATTAATATTAATAATTATGCTGATCAATCCATAGGCGTTGTCACTTTAAAAGATATTTTGCGCGAATTAGAAAAACCCGGTCGTGACCCGCGCCCTAGTTTTAAAACCGTACAATATAAAGCCGGCGTTGAAAAAATAAGTGATTTAACCGAAGGCATGATTCTAGAAGGCGTGATTACTAACGTTGCAAATTTCGGTGCATTTGTTGATATTGGCGTTCACCAAGATGGCTTAGTACATATTTCAGAATTAGCGGATAAATTTGTAGATGATCCAAGAAGCGTGGTTAAAACCGGGCAAATCGTTACGGTGCGTGTGTTAACTGCCGATGCTGAACGCAAGCGTATTCAATTATCCATGCGTTTACAACCTTCAAGTAATATACCAGCGCCGCAAGCCAAAAACCCAGCGCCAATCAAAAAACCATTACCCAAACAAGAGAAAATGCAATCTGCCATGGCTGAGAAATTAAAAGATTTATTTGGGCGCTAGTCTAGCTAGACTATGACATTATTTGTTATATGCTTAAGCCTAGGAGGCGCGCAAAATGAATTCATCAAGACAAGTCTTTTACCTCAGTCTGATATTATTAATTTTCCCTTGTTACGGAGCTTACGCCATGGACATGACCATTACTGCTTCTGCTTTTTCAGCCAATCAAAGTATTCCGAGTTTATATACTTGTGAAGGCAAAGATATTTCTCCCGCACTCAATTGGCAAAACGTCCCTGCGCAGGCAAAGAGTTTAGTATTGATTGTTGATGATCCAGATGCGCCGGATCCTAAATCACCACAACGCACTTGGGTGCATTGGGTACTTTATAATATTCCCGCGCAAACCAATGGTTTACCCGAAAATGTGGGTGTCTTAAATTTACCGCAAGGCACATTAAATGGTTTAAATGATTGGAATCGCGAAGGTTACGGCGGGCCTTGTCCACCGATTGGTGAACATAGATATTTTTTCAAATTATACGCGTTAAATACCGTGTTGCCTGATTTGCATAAACCAACTAAAGCGCAATTACTACAAGCGATGCAAGGTAAAGTGATTCAGGAAGTGCAGATGATAGGTTTGTATCAGAAACAAAAAAAATAGCCCGTAATACAAGACATCCACATTTATTTTGTGGATGTCTTGTATTATCTTAAAATATTATTATTTCTTAGGTCCAGAAGGTTTTGAAGGTCCAAACAAATCTGCCACTGCTTGCAGTACATCTGGTAGTTTAAAACCAGTAGTAGCATTTTGTCCTTGTTTGCTTGCAATTAATGGTCCATGAAATTGTTCACGCTCTGTTGCAGCACTACCTCCCCTTAAACCAGCCTCAGGATACATTTTTTTGAGAAGTGCAGCACCAAGCTCATGTAGCAAAGGCGATTTGTTATCTTCTGCAACCAGCATTTGGAAATGATCATAGGCGCTGTGTTGGTTGTTATCCCTTAGCTTTAGATTTGGGTTAAGGTTTTCTGTAATAAATATTGCTAGTTCTAAGTTTTCATTTCTTATCGCGATTATTAAAGCTGTTTCACCCAACGCATTTTGTTCATTCACTCCCTGTCCAGCTTCCTTGGTTATTTGAATGATCTTTTGCCTTTCTTTAACATCAAGCTGTAATTCGTTAGGTTCTACCCTGGCTAT
>JBEKTV010000024.1:0-10344 GCA_049515675.1 Gammaproteobacteria bacterium
GAGTTTGATTGTATCATCCGTTTATGCTCCAGGCGTATTATATAGAGTATAGAATAATGTGAGTTCTTTCACGTCCTTTGGTAAATCTTTATCAATAAAAAACACCACAGACATAGGCTTATTTTCATAAGCTGCAATTTCTTGGCGATCAAAACTAAAACATTCCGTTTTTTTCACATAGCGCGCACCGAATCCAGGTGAAACGGTGGCAACAAATGTGCCGCTTACTTCTTTATCAACCGGGTTATTGACATGAAAAATCATTTTTTTCACTTCACCCGGATGAATATCAATAATCACTTCATCTGCTTTAAATTCAAACGGTATATCACTAATGACATGGGTGATAAATTTAATTCTAACGCTGCGCGAAGTATCAATTTCTGTAGGTACTTCTGCACGAACACGTCCACCCTTATCATTTATACCGGTCATTTCGCAAAATACATCGTAAAGCGGTACGAGTGCGAAAGCAAACAATAACATTCCAAACACAACACTGAGCACGCCAAAAATTAATTTACCATGACTTTTTCTCTCGGGCATTAATGACGCTCAACATGTTCTGGCGGCTGCGTAAATGTATGATAAGGCGCAGGTGATGGAACTGTCCATTCTAAACCATGTGAGCCTTCCCAAACTTGTGCAGTCGCAGGTCTATTTTTGCTGCGTATACAATCAATAATGATATATAAAAATAATAATTGCGCAGCACCAAATACAAACGCACCAATACTGGTGATTTGATTGAAATTAGTAAATTGCAAAGCATAATCTGGAATGCGCCGTGGCATACCGGCAAGTCCTAAGAAATGCATAGGGAAAAAGGTTAAGTTTACAGAAATAGCGCTGATCCAAAAATGGAATTTGCCTAATGTCTCGTTATACATTTGTCCAGTCCATTTAGGCAGCCAATAATAAATCGCTGCAAATGCTGCAAATGCTGCGCCAGGCACCAACACATAATGGAAGTGTCCGACCACAAAATAACTATCGTGATATTGCACATCAGCCGGAATGAGTGACAACATCAATCCCGTAAAACCACCAATAGTAAATAAAAATACAAAAGCGATGGCAAATAACATCGGTGTTTCAAAAGTCATGGCACCTTTATACATGGTTGCCGTCCAGTTAAATACTTTTACCCCGGTAGGGACCGCGATCAACATGGTGGCAAACATAAAGAACAAACTCGCTTCAAGCGGAAGTCCCGTCATAAACATATGATGCGCCCACACAATAAATGATAAAAATGCAATGGCAGAGACTGCATAAATCATAGAAGTGCGACCAAATAATTTTTTACGCGCAAAGGTTGGAATAATTTCAGAAACCACACCAAAAGCGGGCAGAATAATAATATACACTTCAGGGTGACCAAAGAACCAGAATAAATGTTGGAATAAAACCGGATCGCCACCACCTGCGGCGTTAAAGAAACTGGTACCGAAATTACGATCGGTTAACATCATGGTTACGGTTGCGGCTAATATCGGCATGACGGCAATCACTAAAAATGCAGTGATTAACCAAGTCCAAACAAATATGGGCATATCAATCATACGCATACTGGGTGCGCGTAAATTAAAAATCGTCACAATAATATTGAGTGAGCCCATGATAGAAGACATACCCAATAAATGTATGGCGAAAATAAAATAATCAGTAGATTTAGGCGCATAGGTAGTAGACAGCGGCGCATAAAACGTCCAACCAAAGTTAGGACCGCCGCCTTGCATAAACATAGTGCTGAGTAATAATAAACCGGCAATCGGTAATATCCAAAAACTCCAGTTATTTAACCGCGGTAAGGCCATATCGGGTGCGCCTATCATCAGCGGGATCATCCAGTTACCCAGCCCTACAAATATAGGCATAATAAAACCAAACACCATGATTAAACCGTGCATAGTGGTTAACATATTGAATGTATCGGCTTGCACCAGCTGTAAACCGGGGTCAAATAATTCAGCGCGAATTAACATGGCCATTGAGCCGCCGACAAAAAACATAATGATACTAAAGGCGATATACATCGTACCAATATCTTTATGGTTAGTTGAAGTTATCCAGCGAAGAATGCCTTTTTTAACAGGGCCATGGTGATGGTCATCACCCGCAGTCATTTCATGTGATGTGCTCATAATGCTTAACCTTTAATTAAGAGGGATTTTTGTTATTGGCCTTCATTTCAGAAAGCCACGCGTCATAATCTTCTTGTGTTTTGGCTTCCACCACAATCGGCATATACGCATGACCTGCACCACATAATTCAGCGCATTGGCCACGATAAATACCAGGTTCTGTGATGACGGCCCAAGATTCAGTAATAAATCCAGGCACAGAATCTTTTTTCACACCTAATTCATGTACCCACCATGAGTGAATCACATCATTAGATGTAAAAGCAAAACGGATTTTTTTATTAATGGGTAAAACTAAATGTTGATCGACTGCTAAATTATAATGTTCACGTTTAGCGACTAAATTTTGAATTTCTTCTTGGGTGGTGGTTGGGTGGCTGAAAAAACTTAATTCTTCGTCTAAATAATCATAATGCCAATACCAGCGATAACCGGTGACCTTAATGGTTAAATCAGCTGCTTCAGTATTATCCATTTCAAGGAGAGTCTTAGTCGCAGGGATTGCCATAGCGATTAAGATAATAAAAGGAATAACCGTCCAGATAATTTCCACATGGGTATTTTCATGAAAATTAGCGGCTTGATGACCCTTAGATTTGCGGTGATGAATAATAGAGTAAGTCATCACGCCAAATACAACCACGCCAATACCTACACAAACCCAAAACATGGTCATATGCAGACTATGAATAGATGCGCTGAGCGGAGTCACGCCAACAGGCATATTCACGCCCCAATTGTTAGCAAAAGCCGCTGTGCTTAATAAAATGCTTAAAGTCGATAAAAATATACCTAAAATTTTGCGCCCTAACATGCCTAATCTCCAATATTGGCGGCTAACTTATAAACTAGAATTGTCCTGCAACATTTTCGCAGGAAAGGACATGAAAAACAAGGTGCAGATATAAATTTTCAAAGATCCAAAAAGCTAATACTTTTATTTCTCAAAAAACGATGTTATATTGCCAGCTTAAAAAGCAAATAAGATGTAAAAAATATGCCGCCAACCTACAAAACCACTACTTCATTACCCGCATACCAGGCACTTAGGCAGAGTTTGGCGCAAGCGATTGCGCCAATTTTAATGTTACCTATCGATTTTTCTATGGTTACCATGCCCAATGTTGGAAAAGTGCTTGCTATTACCAATCCGCGATTACCATTGGTGGAAACGGGGCCAGCAGTTCAAGATCCAGAACTTTCTGATGCAAAAGAATTTCTTGCATTTTTAAATATAAAATTTATTGATTTAAATGAAATTGTAAAAATATTTTATAAAGATATTGTGCAATTTTTCAATGACAAAAAACCAGAAATTTTATTTACCGCAATCCCAGATAAAAACAATAATTTTCATATCGTTCCTACCCAGTATTTTTACGACCATCAAAGCGAGATGGTAGCATTATTAAATCAAGAATTGATGGACGTTTTCGAAAAATATATTCTTAATTATCAAGCATCAATTGGGTCATTAACTATATTTTTAGACAGTTTGAAAGAATCGATGGTAGAAAAAATCGAAGACTTTGACAGATGCACGCTCAAAAACATGAGTTTACTGGAATTTTTTAAATATAACCCACAAAGCCCTATTGATGCTTTTAATTATTTTCTTAAAACAAATAATGATTACTCTCCCTTTGTAATAGTATCTGAACATGAAAAAATATTTCATCTTCCCCGAGAGAAAAATAATGAATTAATGGGGCAGTACTTGATCAATATTCGCAATCTCGTTTTGAAAACTGAATCTGAATTAAGAAAGAAAATGATGCAAGAGGATGATTTTACGGGAAACAAAGGCATTTTCGCGCAAATGCAGAAAATACATGACCTGACCGTAAAGGTGGTTATTCATAATAGTTGTTGTTTTGATAAAAATGAAATGAAACAAGCAGTTTTAAATGCTGAAAAGTTTGTTAAAGAATATCATCTGTTGTTGCAACAATGTGCAGACGAAGGTTTCTCTAAACATGATTTGGCTACGATAGATATTAACACTCATCAAAAACATATCGATGTATTGATGGAAGCATTAAAAGTCAAATTGACTTTTTTAGGTAGGAATGCGTTATCTCTGAGCTGGCTTATGCTCAGATCTGAGGCGGGAAAATTAACGCTCGATGCAAGAAACACTTTAGTATTTGCAGAAATAAATAAATTATTGAATGAAACTAAGGCGGCACTAAAATATTTAGGCGAATCTAAATTAAGCAGAGTTTGCGAAAATACAAAATTATCACTCCAAGCTTATATAGAAAAGCGTGATAAAGAAGAGTATGAAAAACAACAGCAAGCAATAGTTGCGAAGGCTAATCTAGAAGCTAAGCAAGAAAAAGAAAAAGCGCGTGCAAGTGCAAGCTCAAGTTCAAGCTCAAGCTCTATTGAATCCACGACCCCGCAATTTAAAGGCAGCTTTGCACAACCGACATTATCAACATCTGATGAAAACGTACATTATTTGGGAAAATCCATGGGTGTTGATATTTATCTTAATTTTAATCCCACAAATTTTATTGACGAGATTCCAGATGTCAGTGTTTTTACCGGCGATAGTTTATTTAAAATTGCTGACCAAAGTAGTGGGTCCGGTACCAAACGTTTAAACCTAGATCCACCTGTCATGCTCAATTGCCAGGTTGATGGCGAAAACAAGGCCTTGCCTATTACTTTTGAAATGAAACCAAATGGTACGCCGCAACGTTTACTGTGTGTGCATCTTCCATACAAAGGTGCAGTTATGGTCATTCCTGTGATCTATAAAAAAGATGGTCTTCATGAAAAAAATGATATTGAAGCGCTACGAACCAGCTGCAAAACTAAAGTTCATGTTTTACATTTATCAACAAAAGCAAATGATGCTAAACCTTCGTTAAGGCTTTCATAATTTATTCAAACTTATTAAAGTATATCAAGTCGAATCCCCGTCAATGGTCCTCCCCACACACAACCGGTATCTAAACAAAAAATCTCATTATTTTTATTAAATTTCCCCAATCGTGACCAATGACCGAAAACGATAGGCCCTGTGGGTTTTCTATCAGGAAAATCAAACCAAGGAATTAACTCGGGATGATCTTTGGGCGCGCCATCTGCATGCAACATTAATTCGCATTTTTCATTTACAAATCGCATGCGCGTAAAAGCATTAATAATAAAGCGATAGCGATCTATGCCGGTTAAATTATCGCTCCATAATGTCGGCTGCTCGCCATACATGTCTTTTAATAATTCACTGCAAGCTGAACTTTGCAATTGTGCTTCGACTTCTTTTGCGAAAGTTTTTGCTTTAGCTAAATCCCACAGCGGATAAATGCCGGCATGCACTAAGGTTATATTTAAATCTTCATCATGATGTAATAAAGGTTGCTGTTGTAGCCAGGCTAAAAGTTCATCTCTATCTGGTGCTTGCAAAATATCATCTAAGGTATCTTTAGGATGTTTAGGGCGAATATTTTGTGCATAAGCTAATAAATGTAAATCATGATTGCCGAGCACGGTGATTTTATTGGGTAACTGTTTAATAAAACGCAAGGTTTCTAACGATGCTTTGCCACGGTTGACTAAATCTCCACAAAACCATAAAGTATCGTCATGTTCGTTAAAGTGCATGTTTTCCAGCAGCGCCATTAATTCGGCGAAGCAACCTTGAACATCACCGATGACATAAGTAGACATATTTAATTCCTTAAGGTGAAACTATGCACAATTGGCAACCCACAGCATCGATTGAAAATCTAAAAACGCGCGCCCAAGTTATGCAAAAAATTCGCAATTTCTTTGCAGATCGTAACGTATTAGAAGTCGAGACGCCACTTTTTTATCCATCGACAGTCACAGATCCTGTGCAAAAAGCTTTTCAATTAGGCGATTGTTTTTTACAAACCTCGCCTGAATATGCGATGAAGCGCTTACTTGCGGCAGGCAGCGGGGATATTTTTCAGATTTGCAAAGCTTTTCGTGATGATGAAGTGGGGCGTATTCATAATCCAGAATTCACCATGCTAGAATGGTACCGAATCGGATTTAATCTAGAAAATTTAATGGATGAAACCTCTGATTTATTACAGCTGATTTTAAACTGTGAAAAACCAGAACGCATTACTTATCAAGATATATTTTTAAGTATTTTAAACATAGACCCACTAGATGCGGATGTGAACGCTTTAAAAAATATTGCAGCGGCGCACAACATTTCTTTAAGTGATAGTTTTGACAATGAAGGTAAAGATACTTGGCTAGATATTTTAATGACACATATCATTGAGCCACAAGTGGGCAAAACCAAACCGACATTTATTTATCATTATCCTGCATCCCAAGCAGCCCTTGCCAAAATCAACCCTGATAAAAAAACTGCAAAACGTTTTGAAGTGTATTTTCAAGGCATGGAGTTATCTAATGGTTATGATGAATTACTAGACCCTAATGAACTTGAAAAACGTTTTCATCAAGACAATTTACTGCGTAAATCCCGCGGTCTTCCAAAGCGGCCCATTGATGAGAAATTACTGGCCGCGCAACGCCACGGCATCCCAGATTGCTCCGGTGTGTCTTTGGGTTTGGATAGGTTAATGATGTTAGTTCTGCAAGCAAAACATATTAAAGAAGCCATTGCTTTTCCTGCTGTTGACTAAGTCTAGTTAGTCCATTATACTATAACTATAATAAGGAGTTTTTATGATTTCAGTCAATATTCATGAAGCTAAAACCCATTTTTCCAAATTAATTCAACAAGCACTACAGGGCGAAGAGATAGTCATTGCCAAAGGTGGCAAACCTTTGGTGACGCTTACACCGTATGTTGAGTGCATATCTCCTAGAAAAGGCGGTCAGTTAAAAGGCCTTATGCAAGTCAGTGATGATTTTGATGCACCGCTGCCTGATGAATTATTAAAGCAATTTTATGGGGCTGATGAAGAGTGAAATATTTATTAGATACCCATATTATGATTTGGTGGTTGATTGAGCCTAAAAAAATTGCGCCCAAAGCACGGCATATCATGGAGGATAAAAAACAGGAAGTATTTATCAGCAGTGTGTCTTTTTGGGAAATTGCGATTAAACAAAGTTTAGGTCGATTGACCATACCCGCTGATCCAATAGAAATATTAACAAAAGAAGGTTTTCAACTCTTAGCTTTAACTGCCCACGAAGCGCTCAGTGTAGTTGATTTGCCTATGATACATGGGGACCCCTTTGATCGCATGCTAGTCATGCAAAGTAAATTAAATGATTTAGTATTGATTACCAGCGATAAAAAAATCATGGAATATCCAGTGCCAATATTAAAGGCTTAATTCTCTATTGTATCTCCTTTTCCCATATGTTATGATGCGCAACCTTGACATAAATAACTTTTAACCTTAACCACGACCATTTTTAAACTTTTAATGAAAAAACAAGAGCTTACGAATATTGAAGCGCAGCCATCTGGCGCATTAGACACTCTGAAATGGTTTGGCGTATTGCTATTTATCATCGGTGGGATTTTTGGATTTTATTATTTTTCTGACTACGCGCTGTATTTGCGGGTCATTGGGTTGTTAGTAGTAGTCGGGCTGATTGGCGTTTTAGCATTACAAACTGTTAAAGGCCGTCAAGCTTTAGAGTTTTTTAAGGGTGCGCGCAGTGAAGTGCGTAAAGTAGTCTGGCCAACGCGTCAAGAAACGACGCAACTCACCATTATTGTATTAGTGGTGGTGTTAATTGCCGCAGTGTGCTTGTGGGTGGCTGACTTCATTTTGTTTCGTCTTATCTCATTATTGACGACAGGCTAGGGGTGAATCGAATGGCCAAATCTTGGTATGTAGTGCAAGTTTATTCCGGTTTTGAACATCGGGTAAAACAATATTTAGAAGAATTTATTAAGCGTGAGCACCTGGAAGATAGCTTTGGTGACATTTTAGTCCCTACGCAAAAAGTGGTTGAAATGAAAAGCGGCCAAAAGCGTAAAAGCGAACGCAAGTTTTTCCCAGGTTATGTGCTTGTGCAAATGGAAATGGATGAAAAGCTTTGGCACTCCGTGCGCAATATTCCAAAAGTTTTAGGCTTTATTGGTGGTACATCCGATAGACCTGCGCCTATTAGCGACAAAGAAGCACAAAGTATTCTGCAACAAATTGAAGTTGGCCATGAAACCCCACAACCTAAAACTATTTTTGAACCAGGTGAAGTGGTGCGCGTCACTGATGGTCCGTTTGCCGACTTTAATGGTGTGGTTGAAGAAATTAACTACGAGAAAAGTCGTCTGCGTGTAGCAGTATTAATTTTCGGTCGTTCAACTCCCGTGGAGTTGGAATTTAGTCAAGTGGAAAAATCTTAAACAAACGAAGGAGCTTGTAGGACTTTTAAATAAGTCCCAGGATTGTTTGCACGGTCTTGAAAGCGTTTGTACTTCTTAAGGAGTCATCGTGGCAAAAAAAGTTCAGGCGTATATTCGCCTGCAAGTGAAAGCAGGTGAGGCTAATCCTAGTCCTCCAGTCGGTCCAGCTTTGGGTCAACGTGGTGTGAATATCATGGAATTTTGTAAAGCGTTTAATGCGCAAACACAAAGCATGAAAAAAGGCATGCCATTACCTGTGGTGATTACTGTATACAGTGATCGTAGCTTTACCTTTATCGTTAAAACACCTCCAGCGGCTTATTTATTAAAAGAAGCTGCAGGCGCTGCAAAAGGCAGTGGCAAACCGAATGCTGAAAAAGTCGGCAAAGTCACACGTAAACAATTAGAAGAAATTGTGAAAATGAAAGAGCCTGATTTGACTGCAGCAAGTCTTGAAGCCGCCGTACGCACCATTGCGGGTACAGCACGCAGTATGGGTATTGATGTTGAGGAGAGAGGCTAATGAGTAACAAAAGCAAAAGAATGACAGCGGCAGATGCACGTGTTGATGCCGGAAAAATTTATGATTTAACTGAAGCGGTTAAATTATTAAAAGAATTATCTAGCGTAAAGTTTAGAGAATCTTTTGATGTCAGCATTAATCTCGGTGTAGATCCACGTAAATCTGATCAAGTTGTGCGTGGTTCAACGGTATTACCTAAAGGCACCGGTAAAACTGTACGGGTTGCAGTTTTTGCTGATGGCGAACAAGCACAAGCTGCACTAGATGCGGGTGCTGATAAAGTCGGTTTAGATGATTTAGCGCAATCTGTTAAAGACGGCATTATTGATTTTGATGTTGTGATTGCAACGCCTAGCACTATGCGTGTAGTTGGCCAATTAGGACAAGTATTAGGCCCCAAAGGTTTAATGCCTAATCCAAAAGTCGGCACAGTTGCACAAGATGTGGCTGCGGCCGTGAAAAATGCTAAAGGCGGACAAGTACGTTACCGTACCGATAAAGCCGGTATTATTCACACCACTATTGGTAAAGTTGATTTCAATGCTGATGATTTAATTGAAAACTTACGTGCATTGTTGTTTACGTAAATTAAAACCAAGTTCAGCCAAAGGTATTTATATGAAAAAAATCACCTTATCAACAACCATGGGCCCAGGAATTGTTGTTGATCAGGCGAGTATTTAAGGCTTTGTATCACGGGTAAATGTGAAAACATTTGTCCGTGATCGTCAAAGACCGTAGGCATAGTTTCTATTTAATGACCTGTGTCGCCTACGCAGACGGTGCAAAACAAATTTTGCTTTCACCGTGAAGGTGTCTGTGTAAAAAGCAGATAAATGTGTGTTCCTATCAATGGAGATGTGTGATGACACTTAGATTGGAAGATAAAAAAACCATTGCAGAGGAAGTTAATGCGGTTGCGAAAGACAGTATTGCCGCAGTCACCGCTGAATACCGTGGCTTAACGGTATCTCAGATGAATCAAATGCGTAGTGTTGCACGTCAACGCGGCATTTATTTACGGGTGGTGCGTAATACATTAACGCGTATTGCAATTAAAGAGACTAAGTTTGCGTGTCTTGATGAAACGCTGACAGGTCCTTTAGTTGTTGCATTTTCTAAGGATTCTCCCAGTGCGCCTGCGCGCCTTTTCAAAGAATTCGCAAAAGAATTTGAAGCGTTAACAGTTAAAGCATTAGCAGTAGACGGTCAATTGTATCATGCCAAACAATTAGATGCGGTGGCAAGCTTACCCAGTAAAGAAGAAGCTATTTCTACTTTATTGTCTGTTATGCAAGCGCCTATCAGCAAATTGGTACGTACATTGGCAGCAACACCACAAAAAT